>JASJYE010000380.1 GCA_030123645.1 Candidatus Hydrogenedentota bacterium
GGCTAGTCTTCCTCTGCCTTGACTCGCCGCCGCAGACGTTTCCTTTGGCCCCGCTTATGTTTTTCTTCAAGACGCTTGCGCCGTGAGCTCGGAGGCGTTCTTGACTTCTTCCTCGGCTTGGGCGGCACGGCGGCGGCCTGAATGAGCTTAACGAGGCGGTCGAGGGCGTCCTTCCGGTTCCGGTCCTGGCTACGGTAGCGCTTCGCTTCTATGATGACGACGCCTTCGTCCGTTACCCGGCCGCGCGCGAGCCGGATGAGCCTATCCCGCACCTCCTCGGGAAGCGAGGGCGAGCCGGCCGCGTCGAAGCGGAGCTGCACCCCCGTCGCGGCTTTGTTGACGTGCTGGCCGCCCGGCCCGGAGCTCCGGATGAATTCCTCCTGGAGCTCGTCATCGTCCAAGGTGATGGATTCGGTGACTCGAATCATGACGATTCCCAATTCCCCCTCGTTCCCACGGTCCTCCGTGGGACTGGAAGCGCTGCACATGTGCATTCCCACGCTGGAGCGTGGGAACGAGGTCGAAAAGTAAAGGAAAGTGGAGACAGGCCGGGGCCTGGGCTATGAAACGCCTGCAAGCTTCCGCTCGAGCTTTTCCATGCGCTGCAACAGTTTCAGACTGGATTCCGCGTGCATCGGGAGCTTCCAAGTCTCGCCTTCAAAATACTTTTGGCAGACCTGCTGCGCCGATTGATAGTCTCGGGTCCGGATGAAAAACGCGGTCAGCCGCTCATAAGGCCACGGGTCGCGCGCCCCAAGCGATACCGCTTTCATGAGGTATTTACGCTGCTCCTCGGAGTCCTCGCTTTCCGTAGCCGCCATCAGCACCTCCGTCCAAGGGGTGTCTTCGGGCCCGATGTCGCTCCCCTCGTCGTCCGAAAGCGCAGCGCTCTGCTCCGATTCCTGCAATAGCCGTTTTTTCTCCCGGTACCACTCCGGTATGTGGATCACGAGTAGCGTTTCGGGGTCTGTCTCAGCGTTACGGGAGCGTTCCCGAACACGCTTACGCTGTTCGAATTTCTCCTTCGCATAGAAATTAGGGCCGCACATTTCATCGAGCGTGGTCGCTATCGAATTGAGTTTGACAAAAATCCGCTCGTCAACTTCGGCGGCACTTTTCCTGCCAAGGAGCTTTCCTAGAACGCCCACTTCCTCTTGCTCTTGATGCGGCAAGCGGCCCAATTCGATCTTGAGCAGGTGTTGCACGATGGCCAGAAGGCCCTGGCATGAGTCCGTCGCACGGTGCGCGGCAGGTCCCGAATAGCCGATCGCCTGGAGAAGCGGGTGGAGCTTGTACTCCTGCGCCGGAACTTCGAGGTCTTCCGCCCAGTGAATTACGTCAATGACCTTCGCCTCGGGAGAGACCATGTCCTCCCGCAGCAGGCTCGCGCAGATGAATTTCGAATGGAAGTGCGCGTGGTCCGTAAATAGAATCGCGTTCGGGCCCATCCAGTCGAACCAATCCTTGACGACCTCGAAGGAAAAGGGCGACTGCGCCACCATGTCGTTCGTGATGTTCGTCCGCTCGACGATCTTCTCGGGGATGGACTCATCGGGATTTGCCAGCGACCAGAAGGTGTCGAGTTGCTGTCCCATGCTGTCGAATTTGATCGCGGCCAATTCAATAATGCTATCCTTGCGCGACGCGGGCCCTGTCACCTCGACGCGAAAGACGACAAGAGTCGGACGGCCCATCGGGAGTGCAGCATTTCGGCCATTGCCTGGAGTGTTAGCGGGCTTCAGGTCGATCGTGATTGAATTGTGGCAGTTCTTGCACGTGCCCGTGGAGCCGATAAACTCCTCCGGGATGTGAAGAATCGTCTTGCAATGTGGGCACTTAAACTCGATCATCGCCTACCCTCGATAGCCGATCCGGCGCACACTCCTTCCCCATTCAAAATTATAGCATACAGAGAGTTCTGCTAAAAACCAAAATTTGTAACTTAATTATAACAACACTAATTTTGACTCAAGAATACCCTGAAGGGTTTCGCGGCTTGAGGTCAGAGGTATAACCTATTGAAAAAGAACGAGATACGCAGGTAGACTTCGGGGTGAAAGCGAAGGATCTTTGAGTTAACCCTACATCAATACTACGGGTGTTGCACGATATGTCGGCGATAAAACTGAAAAGACCTGTGCAATGAGCGAAGCCATTTCCCAACTTAAAGAGGTCCTGGGTCAACACAAGCGCGGCGTCGTTTTCACGGGCGCGGGTATCAGTACGGAATCCGGCATACCTGATTTTCGTAGTCCGGGCGGCATCTGGACGAAGGTGCAGCCCATCGATTTTTCCGATTTTATGGCTTCGGAGGAAGTGCGGAAAGAGTCGTGGCGACGTAAGACCGGGGGTAAAGATGTTATGCGCACCGCTCAGCCCAATCGCGGCCATCGTGCGGTGGCTGAGTTGGTGCGGCGCGGTGTGGTGTCCAGCGTTATCACCCAGAATGTTGACAATCTGCACCAGGACTCGGGCCTGTCGGACGATCAGGTCATCGAATTGCATGGCAACGCCACCCGGGCCAAATGTTTGAATTGCAGTTTGCTTTACGAACTGGGCCCCATTGTCGAGGCCTTCAGGAAAGATGAAACGCTCCCGATCTGCGGGGACTGCGGCGGTATCATAAAAACGGCGACAATTTCTTTCGGCCAATCCATGCCCGAAGAGGAGATGGCCCGCGCTCAAGAGGCTACAATGAATTGCGACCTCTTTCTCGCGATCGGGTCTTCGCTGGTCGTCTATCCTGCCGCCGGTTTCCCCGTCATGGCCAAGCAGAACGGCGCGACGCTCGTAATCATTAATCGCGAGCCGACGGACCTGGACACCTACGCGGATCTCGTCTTGAACACGGAGATCGGTCCGACGCTCGGCGAGGCCGTGGGGGTTGAGTAGCACCGCGATGGATCCGTCGCCATCGCTGGGTGCCACCGCCCGCGCCTGCTCGCGTTCGAAGACCTTCCCATACTTATAGCCACGATCCGTTGCACTCGCGCGGAGAATCCCCAGCTAAAAAATAGCGAAACAAGATACTGTGGCTCAAGTCAAGGGGTATTTTGGGTTGTA
>JASJYE010000381.1 GCA_030123645.1 Candidatus Hydrogenedentota bacterium
GCTGAAATTGGGTTGCGGAAGGAGATGATTGGATGGAAGTGCTTAGAACGCCGGAGGAGCGGTTTGCGAAGCTGCCGGATTTTGATTATGAGCCGAAGTATGTGGAGGTCGGCGACGGCCTGCGGATGGCTTATGTGGAGGTGGGCGAGGGCGATCCGATCTTATGCCTGCACGGTGAGCCGTCGTGGGGCTTTCTGTACAGAAAGATGATGCCGGGGCTGTCGAAGGTGGGCCGCGTCATCTGCCCTGACCTGATCGGCTTCGGCCGCTCGGACAAACCCGCGAAGAAGGAGGATTACACTTACGCGCTGCACCACGACGCGCTGGTTGCCTTCATCGAAGCGCTCGACCTGCGCGACATCACGCTGGTGTGCCAGGACTGGGGCGGGTTGCTCGGCCTGCCTATCGCGACGGAGCTGGAGGAGCGCTTCGCCCGGCTGGCGATCATGAACACGGGGCTGCCGACGGGTGAGGAAAAATCGACCGAAGGCTTCCTGAAGTGGCGTGAGGCGGCCTCGAAGATGGAGGACATGCCTATCGGGAAGATTCTTCAGCGTTCGACGGTGACCGAGCTGGCGGACGACGTGATTGCGGGGTATGAGGCCCCCTTCCCGGACGCGAGTTACAAGGCGGGCGCGCACCAGTTTCCGCTGCTGGTACCGATTTCGCCAGAGATGGAGGCCGCAAAGCCTATCCGTGCGGCACGGGAGAAGTTTAAGACGTGGAATAAACCGACCTTGCTGTTGTTTTCAGATATGGATCCCGTCACGCTGGGTGGGGACCGTTTTTTGCGGCAGCTTATCCCGGCGGCGCAAAAGGAGCCCGAGATTACGATTGAAGGGGGCGGGCATTTCTTACAGGAGGATAAGCCGGCGGAAATCGCCCAGTACATTACGCTGTTTATCGAGCGCCGGCCGAGTGCATAAGGAGCTGGGCCGATCATGGGAGGAAAAAGTATGCAGAACAAGGAAGTGTTGTATGAAGTCAGCGACCGTATCGCGACGCTGACGCTGAACCGTCCGGACAAGCTGAATGCGTGGACGGGGCAGATGGAGGTGGAATACCGCGAGGCACTGGCCGAGGCGGAAGAGAGCGACGAGGTGCGGGTCATCATCCTGACGGGCGCTGGCAAGGGCTTTTGTGCAGGCGCGGACATGGCGGGCCTGCAGAGCCAGGCGAAAGGGCGTAACGGCTCAAACGGGTCGAGGCGCGAAGCCGTGCAGCCCGAGCATGTCAACGGCGTGAGTGACAATTACAAGCAGCACTATTCGTTTCCGCCTGCGGTGAGCAAACCAATCATCGCGGCGATTAACGGTGCGGCGGCGGGGCTCGGGTTGGTCAACGCGCTGTATTGCGACATGCGCTTCGCGAGCGACAAGGCGAAATTCACGACGGCCTTCGTGCGGCGGGGTCTGATCGCGGAGCATGGCCTTTCATGGCTGCTGCCCCGGCTGATCGGGATGCACAATGCGATGGACCTGACGCTTTCCGCACGGGTGATCACGGCACAGGAGGCCTGCGACATGGGCCTGGTGGGGAAGGTGTTCCCCGCGGATGAGCTCATGGGGGCCGTGCGCGACTACGCCAAGGAACTCGCCACATTTTCGTCGCCGCGCTCGATGGGGATTACGAAACGTCTGCTGTGGGACGCGCAGTTCCAGACGCTCGGCGAGGCCATCGACGCCGCGAACAAAGAGATGGCGCTAAGCCTCTCGACCGATGACTTCCGAGAAGGCGTCGCGTCCTTTATCGAGAAGCGCACGCCCGAATGGTCCACAGCGCAGGTCTAAGATAATCTCAATTCAAAGGTGCGTCGTTGTTGGCAAATTGCTACAATGGCGCACCTTTTTTGTCTGTAATTAGGGCGAATCCAACCCCACACAGAGGCGCATATCATGGCGACGGCAACCGTGGAGCGGCAATTGTATCAGCAGGACTTGTACGAGCTGGATGGCGAGTGGACTGGGGAGCAGAAGGCAATTATCGAGACCTGCCGGCGCTTCATCGACGACGAGGTCCTGCCAACGATTAACAAGGACCACAACGACGGGCGGTTGCCGGAAGGCATTTACGAGAAGATCGGCGCCCTGGGCATTTTGGAGTTGGTGGCGGCGGGCGAGCTCGATCCGGTCAGCTACGGCTTGGTCTCGCGCGAGTTCGAGCGGGGCAGTTCTGCGCTGCGCAGCATCCTGAGCGTGCAGGGGTCGCTGGTGATCGGATGCGTCCGGGATTTCGCGTCGGAGGAACAGAAGGCGACTTGGCTCCAGAAACTCGGCACGATGGAGGCGATCGGCTGTTTCGGTCTGACGGAGCCGGATTTCGGGAGCAATCCGGCGGGGATGCTCACGCGGGCGGAAAAGACCAGCGCGGGATTTGTGCTGAACGGGAGCAAGTGCTGGATCACGAGCGGAACGAAGGCACATGTGGCGATCGTGTGGGCGAAGCTCGATGGCGTCGTGAAGGGGTTCCTGGTAGACACGTCCCTGCCGGGCTTCGAATCTCAGTCCATCAAGGAGAAATGGAGTTTCCGGACGAGCGACACGGCGATGCTATTTCTCAACGACGTCGAGGTGCCGGAATCGGCGTTGATGCCGGGCGCGACCTCGCTTGGTAAGGCCATGGCCACGCTGAACAACGCGCGCTATGGCATCGTTTGGGGCGTAATTGGCGCCGCACGCGCCTGTTTTGATGAAGCGCTGCAGTATCTGATAAACCGGCCGCAATTCGACAACAAACCGCTCGCAAGCCACCAGTTGATCCAGAATAAACTGGCGTGGATGGCGACGGAGATTACGGCGATGGAACTGCTTGCAAAACGGCTGGGCGAGTTGAAGTCGCAGGGGCGTGTCAAGCCGCACCAGGTGTCGCTGGCGAAAATGAACAACTGCCGGAAGGCGCTCGAGATAGCGCGGACCTGCCGCGAACTCTTGGGCGCGAACGGGATCAGCAACGAATACCACGTGGGACGGCGGATGTGCGACCTCGAGACGGTCGTTACCTACGAAGGCACGGAACACATCCATTCACTCATCCTGGGGCAGACCCTGACGGG
>JASJYE010000382.1 GCA_030123645.1 Candidatus Hydrogenedentota bacterium
CGAGTCAGGGCAAGGCAAAAAGGGGCCAGAAGCCCTTAACGTACGCCCCGAGTAGAGCGCGAACACGATCGAATTAAGGCTCAATCTGGGGCGTGGGTACGGATCGCCTCGCCTGTGAGCAGGGGCTGAGCCACCTCAGCACCTCCGCCCGAAAAGCAAATGCGCGTGATCGCTCCCGTGTGGATCCCTGCGAGTCCGTGGCAACTCGCAACTCGTAGATACCGCGTTCCCTTCACTGCCTCGAATCCCCGATGCTTTTCCCCTCGGTGACGAATATGAAAACCGCCTGCGCATCCAAGCCCAAAAACAGGGACTTTTGAGCCCTTCCAAAAGTAGTACCAAGCGAAGCGAGGCACGAGCGGAGACGGGACTGTCCCTGCTTTTGAGCGAAGGCTTCACCTGAGGTCACTCCTGCCCGCCTGGATGGCAAGAAAGGCCAGTTTTCGATGAGGTCGCACCAATCTAGGTGAATTTCGCCGTATGAACTCAGATTTTTAGATTTACAGAAATTTCTATAACTTTAATCATTACAATTACTTACGCAAGAAACAAGGATTGGCATTCCCATTGCGCTGAGAATACGGAACACAATTGAGGACTGAGTCCAATGGTGACCGATATGGCATATAGAGCGCAGAGCCTCGAGGCCCTTGACGATGATCATGAGTTACAGGCGCGGCTTGTCCGCAAGGCCTTGAAGGCCCGCTTCCAGGGCAAAGTGACCTATTGGCAGGGCGATTACATCCACGGAGTCGCCGCCGCCGAAAACCTCGGACACGGCGACGTCGCGCTCCGTCTGAATCGCGGTCTCGCACCGGGCGACGCGATTCAGTTGGAACTTAATTGTCTGATCTATCGCGGTCTGCCGATCGCGATGGAGGGGGAAGTTGTAGAGTCCACTCCGTCCGGCGACGGCAAAGGCTTCACCGCCCTGGTGCATATTCATCGTAACGGCAGGGGCGGCCTAATCCACACCGATCCGGTTTAGAAAACGTCTACGCCAGCCTGCGCGACCGCCAGGTCGTTCTCGACGCTGGAGCCCGACACGCCGATCGCGCCGATGACCTCGCCGCTTGAATTCATCAGCGGCAACCCACCCGCAAAAGTAATGAGGCCGCCGTTCGACGCTTCAATGCCGAAGAGCGGACCGCCCGGCTGCGACAGGCCCGCGAGCGCGTCCGATGGTCCATTGAATAGCCGGGAGGTCTTCGCCTTTTTCATGGCGATGTCCGCGCTGCCCAGAAAAGCGCCGTCCATACGGACGAAGACCTTGAGATTTCCACCGTCATCCAGGATCGCGATATTCATTTTCGTGTCGAGTTCCCGCGCCTTTTTGAGCGACGCCTCCAAAACGCGCATCGCCGCGGCAAGCTCAACGTCGTGGGCCGGCTCGCCGGATTGCGCCTCGACAGCATGCCCGCCGGCGAGACACACAGAGACCACAAACGCCGCCGTCAGACCGATTCTCCTTAAGATTGCACTCATAATTTCCATCACTCCCTTCGTTCAGCCAGCACCAGGCTTCGTTCGCATAGGAAACCTTTGCTCATTCAACACGCTTCCCCGTCCCGAGTCAAGCCCGGCCCTGCCCCGCTCTCGTCCCACCCACTGTCATCCCACCCCCGTGTCATTCCGGCGAAAGCCGGAATCTCTAGAAGCAGCAGCGACCCGACCCGCACGCGGACGCCTAAGACACACGCGAGCCGTCTTGGGAGGGACGAGGTCCACCTTGACCGCCAAGCCGCGGCGGCGTTTTGGAATCGATCTTGTCCGTCGCAAGATCTCTACGCGACCTGATAGACTCTACAGCCATGCTGCTGAGTATAGGTATAGTCGGTCTGCCGAATGTCGGCAAGAGCACGACCTTCAACGCGCTGACCAAAGAGCAGAGAGCCGAGGCGGCGAATTATCCCTTCTGCACGATCGAGCCGAACAGGGCCATCGTCACTGTGCCGGATGAACGCGTCGATAGGCTCGGAGAGATGGTAAAGCCAGAGCGGATCGTCCATGCGACCATCGAGTTCGTAGACATCGCAGGGCTCGTGGCGGGCGCGAGCCGTGGCGAGGGGCTCGGCAACAAGTTTCTCGGTCAAATCCGCGAAACGGAAGTGATCGTGCATGTCGTGCGGTGCTTCGAGGATGAGAACGTGATTCACGTCCATGCGAAACCGGATCCCAGGTCGGATGTCGAGACGATCAACACGGAGCTCGCGCTCGCGGATCTCGAGCAAATCGATCGCAAGCTCGAGCGGCTGACGAAACAGCTCAAAGGCGACAAGAATCTCCAACCCGTCGTGGACGCCGCGAAAGAAATGAGATCTCTCCTGGATTCGGGCAGACCTGTCACCGATTACGAAGGCACGCCGGATGCCTTTCGCGCACTTGTCAATGAACTGGAACCCCTGACGGCGAAGAAGGTCATTTTTTCCGCGAACGTAGACGAAGCGAGCCTCGCTGAGGACGGCGTCTACGTGAGCGCCCTCCGGGAGGTCGCCGCGGAACAGGGCGCCGAAGTCATCAAATTGTGCGCGAAGATCGAGGAAGAGATGGCTGGGCTCAGTGATGACGAGCGCCTGGAGTTCCTCGAGGCGATGGGCGCGCAAGAAAGTGGACTCGACCAGGTCATCCGTGCGAGCTACAAGGCTCTGGGCCTCATCAGCTTCTTCACAGTCGGACTCAAAGAGGTCCATGCGTGGACCATCGCGCGCGGCACCACTGCCCATGGAGCCGCCGGAGTCATCCACACGGACTTCCAGCGCGGCTTCATCCGGGCGGAGGTGATTCCCTATGAGACCTACATCGCGCACGGCTCCGAGGCGGCCGCCAAGGCAGCAGGCGATATCGGCCTGGAAGGCAAAGACTACATTGTCCAAGACGGTGATATGATGTACTTCCGGTTCAATGTGTAGGCCCGGAGCGGAATTTCCACCATCTACGCCCGGCTAGCGTCGCTGGGAGAAAAATCGTATCATTTAGCCGGCGCGGTGAAGAGACGTTACAGAGGATGACGTGGCCAACGAATCACATCTGAAAACTCTGCGCGAAGGCATCG
>JASJYE010000002.1 GCA_030123645.1 Candidatus Hydrogenedentota bacterium
GAATCCCGCATTACATCTGGCAGACGGCGGAAGATATCCGAGTAAGGACATCGCATAGGGTGATGGATGGCAAGCTGGCCCGCTGGGATGACGCCACACTCTACGCCGAAGTCTCGGAGCCTACTGTCTGGAAATCTCGCAGCGGCATTAGTGCCGTTGAACTTCACCCAGGCGAGGATGTTCAGTGCCGGTGCTTCGGTGAGCCGTTCATCCGGGAACTTGAGCGCGAAGAGGAGGCAGCATGAGTAAGACGAGCTTCGAGGCAATGGAGGGGACCAACAGGCGCAGTCCCGATGCTGCGCTTGATCCAGACACCGGCTACTCGATATTCATGTCCTCGCAAGAGCATGACATTCACGAGGGCAACTCATGGGAGATGTTCCTGGAATCGCTCAACCTTGCATCCGGTAGCGTTGTCGAAATTCAAATATCCACCGGCGACAACGAAGTCCACCTGCAAAATATCCACTTCTGGTCCGACGCGGCGATAGCTCGAATGGAATTACTGGGAGGCGTGAGCCTGACTACGGGCACCACCGCTATCGTTCCGGTCAATCGCAACCGCGACCCGCTTCGCATCAAGACGAAGCCTGATGACCTCTTGATATTTTCTGACCCGGCCGGGATTACCGGCGGTGCGCTGATGGAATCCACTCTGTTCGGCGGCGGCGCAGGTGTAGGTCAATCCGCAGCTGCAGGGAGCGGGGATATTGGCGATGAGTTTATTCTCGCCAAGAATACCGATAACATCCTCAGGCTGACCCACCTCGAGCCAACCAACGCGAGGAACTTCCTCCTGAGCGTGTTTTTCTATCTGAACGTCAGGAGCTAGGGGTTTAGATTGGACGAGGGAAATCATGCCTGAAGACGTCAAGCGCTACGACTTCATGACCTTACCGGGCAGCATTACGCGGACAGACGAAGGCTTCATCGAAGCTGACCCCGTCGTGACGCGCATGGGGGTATTCTCCTATCGCATGCCTGACGGAACCGTGCGCAAGGAATTCCGTTCTGACGCGGAGGTTTTTGATCAGGCTTCGCTCGCATCCATGCGGATGATTCCCATAACGAATACGCACCCCAATGATTTCGTCACCTCCGCGAACGTAGGTTCTCTCGGCGTTGGAATGACCGGAGAGAACGCGCGCCGCGACGGAGAGAACGCCCGCGTTCCCATCAAGGTGACCGACGAGGGCGGGGTCAAAGCAATCGAGGGCGGTAGGATTCAACTGTCTCTGGCCTATAATTGTCAGGTAGAACGAAAGGATGGGGTCTTCAACGGCGAAGTATACACGCACGTCCAGAGGCGGATTCGATACAATCACCTTGCGCTCTGCGACAAAGCGCGCGCGGGTGCGCAAGCCACATTACGGCTTGACACGCAGGATGCAGTAATGGTAGAAACCGGACATAAGAAGTCCGATTCGCGAAAGGAGACAAAGACGATGCCCGACACGGTGAAGCTCAGGCTCGATTCCTCTGGTATATCGTATGATGTCCCGGTGGAAGTCGAATCAGAATACGCCACGATTCGCAAGGATCGTGACGGCGCGGTTACGAAGCTGGCCGCCGAGACGAAGGCGAAAGACGAACTACAAGGCAAGCACGACGCCTTGACCGCCGAGACGGAGAAGCTCAAAAAGGTGGACAACGGCAGCGCCATCGCCAAGGGCGTCAAGGCTCGCGTGGCGCTCGTGGAGGCGGTTCGCCCCATGCTCTCGAAGGAAGACGCCAAGAAGGCGGACGAGATGACCGATGCCGAGCTGCGCATCGCGGCCATCAAAGCGACCGACGACAAATTCGACGCGAAGGACAAGGACGGCAAGGACAGGTCCGAGGATTACCTCGCGGCCCGTTTCGATGCCGCCGTGGTCACCTTCAAGAAGCTGGACGCCGCCAAGAAAAAGCAGGGCGCGGCCGTCGTCGGCGACGGCTCGGGCCACACGGATGACGTGCCCGACCTGGACAAGCTCCGTCAGGACATGATGGACCGCCAGGACGGGAAGATGAAGCCCAAGGACAAGGACAAGGAATAGCTCGACGAGGAGCGATGAGGAGCGACGAGGAGCAAGCCATGGTGCAGTTGAACTACGATACGGACTTCACCCAAGCGCTCGCGGGCACGCGCGTCGACGCGGGGGTTGACTACGTCATCAGCCGCGCGGCGCAGGAGATCATCCCGTTTGGGGTGGTCATCGGTTCGGTGGCCGGTCAGGCGGATCAGTGCCGGGCGCCCATCGCCAACAGCATCGTCGTCACGGATGACGGCGGGGCGTGGACCGCTCTTGACCTCGTGGTGGTCATCAGCGGCGTCACGATCACCACGACGTTCAGCTCGAACAAAGCAACGTCCATGGCGCTGGTTGCCACGAACATCGCGGCGCTGGACTTCATTTCCACGGCCGTATACGACAGCGGCAACGACATAATCACCATCGTTGCCCGCGACAACGTCGCCCTTTCCGTCACCGTCGACGTGTCAGGCATCACCGGCAACATGACGATTGACTCAATCGTCGCCAGCATGACTGACCGCGTGCTTGGCATTTCGCTCCGCGACACCATCGAGGCCGGTTCGTCGCGCGTCGAAGTGAATGACCGGGCCTTGTTCACCCTCAGCGGTGACGTGCTCGCCTCAAGCGACACGGTGAACGGCGTCATCAATGGCGTGGCCCTTACCGAAGTGACCTTCGCAACGTCGGAGGCCGTGACGCTTCAGCTCGTGGCGAACGCGATCAAGCGGGTCGCGGGCGTGTCAAACGCCGTCATTGACACGGCGCTTCGCACCGTTGACATCACCATGAATGCCGGGCTGCCCTTGAACTCGGCAAGCCTGACCGTGGTTGACGACAGCGCAGGCACTGCGGCATTCGACGTCGGTGTTTTCTCCGCGCAGGGCGTCAACATCAGCCGCAACGTGGCCAAGTTCGCGCCGACAGAAACCGTTCCGGTCGAGCGCAAGGGCCAGATTCACGTCCAGTGCGAAGAGGACATGACCCCGGCCAGCTCCGTGTTCTTCCGCATTCAGGCCACGGCGTCATTCGCGCAGCGCGGCCGCCTGCGGACCGACATCGACAGTGGTACGGCTATCGCAACCTCGGACATTCTCGTGACCGCCAACAGCTTTACCGACGTCAACGGTCAGCGCGTTGTGCCCGTGGAGCTTAACCTGCCCTAGTTTGAGGGCATAGGAATAGGGCAGAAAAGGAGAAAACGATGCCACCGCCCAACATCGCACAGATGGAACTCGCGCGGCACCTGGACGCCGGCGAGACGGTCTTCCTCGAGCGCGAGCTCACCTTCGTCATGGCTCGAGTTATACAGAAGGATTATCCGCAGCTGGAAGCGATGCTCATTCTCCCCATCGACCGCAGCGCGTCCCCGGCCGACCGGACGATTCTCTGGCGCGAGTTCGACGCTACCGGCCTCGCCAAGATCGTTGCGAACTACGCCAGCGACTTGCCGCGCGTGGACGTGTTCGGCGAGGAGCACAACGTTCCCATCCGCAGCCTTGGCGCCTCATATGGCTTCAGCGTTCAGGACGTTCGTGAGGCCGCGAAGACGGGCCGAAGTCTTGAGCAGCGCAAGGCCACCGCCGCGCGCACCGCCATCGAGCAGCTGAAAAACCGCATCGGCTTCAACGGCGACTCGACGCACGGCCTCCTCGGGCTGTTCACAACGCCCAACACAAACGACGTGACGGCCGGGACAGCGTCGGCGTCACCGAACGGCACGGCGTGGTCATCCGCCAGCGGCAAAACTCCTGACGAGATTCTGGAAGACCTGACCAACCTTCAGGACTCCGTCAGGAACGCGACCAATGGCGTTCACAGGGCGACGCATTTGGTCATCCCTGCGAACTCGTTTGCGTTCATCAAGAACACGCCACGCGCCTCCGGTTCGGACAAGTCGATCCTGACCTGGTTCAAGGATCAGAATCCGGGCATCGAGATCATGGACGCATTCAGCTTCCAGGTGGTCACGAACCTTCCGTCAGGCGCGTCCGGATCGGATTCCGTCGCGATGGCATACGTCAAGGACCCGGATCTTCTCGCGTTCGCTATCCCGATGGCCTTCACTCAGCACCCGCCGGAGTCTCGCAACCTCGAGTTCATCGTGAACGTCGAGGAGCGGGTGGGCGGCCTCATCGTCTGGAAGCCGCTGACCATTTCGTTCATGGAAGGCGTCTAGGCAACTCAGCGAATCGGCGCACCCTGTCAATGGGCGGGGTGCGCCAAAATGGGAGGACGGAAGTCATGGGGAAGAACGCAGCGCCGAAAGCAGTGGCGCCAAAGAATGTCATGGTCGTAAACAATCAGACGCACCTCGTCCATTTCCACGGCACGATTCTCAGGCCGGGCGTCAACAGCGTGCCCGCAGCGGTCGCCGAGAAGATGAAAGCGCATCCGCACATCAAGAAGCTTTGCAGCGTACGCAACGGCAAAGCTCTTGAGATCACGAAGGCCGCGCCTTCGACAAAGGAGCTGTCACCCGACGAGGCCGAGGCGCTTGTCGGTAAGACGAACGATCCCGAGATCCTCGATGGCTATCGCGACGAAGACGCACGCCCGAGCGTCGCCAAGGCCATCGCCGACAAAAAGGAAGCCATCGGCCCGACTGCGGTCAAGAAGGGCTAGGCCGTGGCTCAGACCATCACGGCGATTGTTGTGCTGCGCAATCCCGTCTTGACCGGGGATTCGCGGCTCAGTGACATGATCGAGCTTGCCACGCCCCGGCTGTCAACCGCCACGTTCGGCGACCACTTCAACGAAGCCGTGGCCTTGCTCGTGCTCCACATGTACGAAATCGGCGACCGCGGTGGTGCGGGCGGGCCGGTCACAAGCGAAAAGGAGGGCCAGTTGGCGCGTTCATTCGCTGCCGCTGCCTCAAGTGGCGCTCTCAGTGATACCTCCTGGGGCCGGGAGCTTGAACGCCTGACGCGCAGCCTGCATTTCTTTCCCCGCACGAGGATGATGACCTGATGGCCAAATCTGTTTTGATCGACAGAGACCTGGGCTGGCGAGAGCTCTTCCGGAAGATCACGCGTGGCGGCGAAGCCTTCGCTAAGATCGGCATTCAGCAGGATACCAGGAGAGAGCAAAAGGACGGAAAGGGTCCTATTGACATGGTGCAACTCGCGGCCATTCACGAGTTCGGCGCACCGAAAGCCGGGATTCCTGAGCGCTCGTTCATTCGGGCATGGCATGATTCGCACCGCGCGCAGATTACGCAGTTGCAGGCACGGCTTGGGCGGCAATTCATTGATGGGAAAATAACGCTTCGTCAGATGATTGCGAAGCTTGGAGCATTTGGTCAGGGCGGCATCAGGAAGTTCATTGTAGCACTGAAACAGCCTATCCTAGCGAAGAGCACGGTTCGGAGGCGCCGCAAAGGCACTGGAAAAAACAAGGACGTGCATAGCGACAATCCGCTTGTCGACACCGGCCAGCTTGTCGCCTCGGTCTTTTCCATCTCAGTAATTCGTGGCGTCGAAGTCGAGAGGACCGGCCCTTGAGCTTCCGACAATCCCATACTCTCTTTCGGCCCCAAGCCGGTAGTTACGTGGATGGTACATGGGTCTCGCCCGGCTTTGATTCAATATCCATCACTGCGAGCATCCAGCCCGCGACAGGTAAAGACTTGCAGAACGTTCCCGAGGGCCAGCGGAACAGCGCCGTCTTTGCCGTGTTCACTTCCACCGAAATCAAGGTCGCGGAACAGGCAACGGCCTCCGAGGACCCGGGGACAGAAGCTGACGAAATCGAAATCGGCGGCATCCGGCACATAGCTGTGCATATCGAATCGTGGGGCAATGACATCATCAATCATTATCGGGCGCTCTTTGCGAGGATCAAATAGATGCCAGGCACCGGCCTCTATGCCGTCAAAGAAACGCCGACGCAAAAGGACGACACGCAGAGCGGCGCGCCGCACTCAGAGTTGCCCGACATCACCGACCCCAACATTCACGGCGCGTGGCTGAATCACGCGGTTCGCGGTACAGCTGAAGACTACTCGCCCGACGAAGACGACATGACAGCGGTGGGTTCACCTACGTTCCCCGCCGTTGGCGTGACCCTAAATGGCTCGGCTCAGTATCTTCGACGCGCAGAAGCCGGTTGGCGGAGCGGGGACAGTGTCGGGACGTTGGAAGGCTGGGTGACTCGCGACTCCCTTGGAGTATTTGACGCGATTTTCTGTTCAAGCGACGAAGCCGGCGCCCTCAATTTCTTTGTTATCTTCATAGACGATGTGACCAATGTTCTGAGGGTCAATACGAAAAATGGAGGCGCGACTCTCGACAACCGAGGGACTACGGTGATACCCGCCGCGCGGACGCATATTGCGATAGTAAGCGACGGCAGCAACTACTTGTTCTATGTGAATGGTGTAGTTGACACGCTGGGCATAGAAGAGGGTAGCGGCGAGTGGATGGCAGACATTGACTTACGGGACAATGTTGTTATCGGCGCACTTGTACGAAACTCGGTTGCCCTTGAGTTCGACGGCACGCTTGATGACCTCCGTTACTACTCCGACGTGCGGACCCCGGCCGAGATACTGGCTGACTTCAACGCTGACAGCGTTTCGCAAACGATAGACCTGACAACCGGCGGCCTCGGGACTGCTGACGCCTTCAAGGGCGGCTACGTCACGAACGTAACCCGCTCCGAGACGCGCGCGATCATCAGGCACATTGACGACAGCGTGACGCTCGAAGGCAGCCTGACCAACTGGCTCACCGGCGACGACCTCGATATCTTTGATGCGTGGAACACGGTATTTGAGGTCCGCTCACAGCTAGAGACGGATCAGGGGGCAGGCGTAGACTTCACCGATACCCAGCTGGTCGCCCTCCGCGCTGGTACGGACACCGTGAGCATCATGCTCTCGGCGCCGACATGGTCCGCCAACACGTCCAACATCGCCGCCGCCGATGGCGATTCATCCCAAGAGGTAGACCTGACGTGGGATGCGGCGGCTCAGGCGCAGAGTGGCGACGTCGGCTACATCGCGGAGTACCGCACGACCGCAGGCCCGGGCTCGTGGCTCGAAGCCTTCCGAACCAACGGCCTACTGGGCACCGTCTCGGGCTTGACTGATGGCACGAGCTACGACTTCAGAGTGCGGGCATTCGCGCGCGATGCCAACGAAGCAGCCACGACGCCGACCGACACGGACACGGCAACGCCGACGGCAGTTGACACGCCCGCAGCCCCCGCAGCCCCCGCAATCACCGCAACCGACTTGCTCAATCAATCGGACGTCCGCGTTGACATCGTGGCAGACAACCCGCTGGACGTCAGCACCATTTTCTATCAGAGCGTGCCCGGCGGCGTCTTGCAAACATGGATCAATACTGTCACGGGCTCAGGATCGGAAACCATCACTGGCCTTCTTGTGAAGCCGTATGTCATCTATGCCGAAGCAGACCGGAGCGGCGTCAACAGTCTGGCAAGCAACCTTGTATTCCTGAACGTCGTGGCGGCCGATCAATACGCCGCGATTCGCAATGCGCTCCGCGAGTGGGTCAAAAGCGTGGTCGGGAATCCCGAGGTCATTTGGCGCGACGGCAACGCGCCGCAACCAACGCGGCAATATGTGTCAATCCACATGGGCCCGAGCACGGTTGTAGGCAGCGACTACCACAGTAACGCGGATTCAAGCGGCGTCGAGACAGTCATCGGCAACCGCGAATTCGTGTTCGGCATTCAGATTCATGGTCAGCCCGCGCAAGACGATGGCAGCGCATCAATCAGTATTCTCGAAAGGCTCAGGTCTTCCCTTGAAAAGCGCACGATTCAGGATACTCTAAGAGCCGCCGGGCTGGCGTTTGTCGCCGACGAAGGGTTTGGCGACCTGGCTGGAATCGGCGGGACTGAATTCGAGGCGCGGGTCTTCAGGGACTTGCGCTTCAGGATAACGTATCGGGATACGGATGATGTAGGCTTCATCGGAACGGTCACGACCCCTGTGGCCACATATGACTAGGAGGAATCACGATGACTGAGCAAATCCGCGAGATCGTGCGGGTGAACATCACACGCGAGACGGTCGCGCTGCCCCAGACTGGATTCTCGACGCTGCCCATTGCGGGTGACAGCGACAAGCCCCCGGCGCCCGACGTTATCGTGCTGACCTTCGATGCCGATATCGTGACCGACAACGTCATCACGCTGAAGGTCAACGGGGTTTTGATTACTCAGAACTTCGATACCGACAACGATACCACGATGGCGGCACTCGCGACGAAGATTCAGGCCGAGTCGCCGGTCGTCACGGCAGTGGCCAGCGGTTCGCCCAATCGCGTCATCACCACTACTGCAGACGGCGACGAAACCGCGCCGGTGTTTATCACTGAAGAGATCGTCAGCGCTGGCGCATCGCAAGCCGGAATCGTGAACGTGCGGACCCCGGCCGTGCGGACGAAGACGTTCACGAGCCTCGCCGCCGTCGATGTTATCTTCGACACTACCGACCTCGAGCGCATCGCGGCCAGCATTTTCTTCGCCCAGGACCCGCACCCGACCTCCGTAAAGATCGGCCGTGTCGTCAACGGGAACGATTGGAGCGACGAAATTACTCTGATCAATAATGCGGATTCCGATTGGTACTTCATCGTCATTACCAGCCGGACGCAGGCAGACGTCGAGGACGTGTCGGTGCTCATAGAGACGCTGAAAAAGCAGTTGCACAACGCGAGTGCTGACTCGAATATCCCCGACTCCGCGGTCAGCAGTGACATCGCATCCGTCTTTGAAATCGCGGAACGAGAGCGCACCATTACGATGTTCAACGAGCTGGCGGCCAACACATATCCGGACGTTGCGTGGGTCGCGGTTTTGGCCACGAAGACCCCCGGTTCGGCAACGTGGAACTTCAAGACGCTGACCGATGTCACGCCGTCCGACACGCTCACCGACGCGCAGCGCGACACGATACTGACCGCGAAAAACGCGAATGCCTACTTCACCGTGGGCGGTCGGGCCATCATGCGCGAAGGCAAAACTGCAAAGGGCGAGTTCATCGACCTCGTCCACGGTACGGACTTCCTCGAGAGTCAGATGACGGACGCGATCTTCGCCGTTTTGGCGGCCGCCGACAAAATCCCGTTCACGGATCAGGGGATTGCAACTGTCGAGGGCGCCATCAGGGCCACGCTCGATGACTTCATTCTCTCGGGATTCCTCGCCTCGCGGCCGGACCTGTATGACGGGCAGCCGTACAGCATATTCGTCCCGGCCGTCGCGGACGTCAGTCAGGCTGACAGGGCGAATCGCATCCTGCCGGACATCACCTTCAGGGCGACGCTTGCAGGTGCAATTCACGAGGTCGAAGTCGCGGGCACGGTGGCGGTATAGCGCCGCCTAGCGCATAGAATGGAATGAGGTGGCGCGATGAATGAGTATGGTTCAAAGAGCGTTTCGGTCGTCGTGAACGGCGTGCCGATAACCGGCATGATGGATGGCGAATTCTTGACGGTGACGCCATCAGTTGAACCGGTCGCGTTGCATGTCGGAGCAGATGGGGAGGCCACAAGGGTCGATAACGCCGACGAGTCCGGAACCATCGTCATCCGCCTGAAGCAAACGAGCCTGTCAAACGCGGTGCTATCGGTTCTGCGCGCGACCAAGGCAACCTTTGCGATAATCATCAAAGACACGCGGGGCACGTCGATCCACGCGGGTGCCAAGGCGTTCGTCTCTGGCGCGACGGTCATATCCTACGGCCAAGTGATCACCGCCCGCGAGTGGACCATCAGCGTAGCCAAGCTCGTCGACTTCATCGGCGGGAATCCTGACATCTAGCAGAGCAAGGGAAGGGGCGTGACTCGTGGGGCTGGACCCGAAAACGGAAATGATCGACGGCCATAAGTGGACGGTGTGCCCGTTCCCGGCGCGCCGGGCCATACAGCTCAAGGTCCGGCTGGCAAAGGCCATAGGGCCAGCCATAGCCGAACTGATACCGGCGTTGGGGTCACTCGGCATAGACAAGCCGGGGGTCGCCAAGGATCAGGATACCAAGGGCGAGACTAAAGCCGACGTTGAAGCCAGCACAGATGCGGCCTTGTCCGCGTTCCCCAAGGCCATGGCATGTTTAGCGGAAAATCTCGGGGAAGAGGAGTTCACGCAAACGATCCTTGACCTGATGGAATTGTCGTCCAGGGATGATACGCAGATCACGCCGGAATACTTCGACACCGCATTCGCGGGCAACTTCGCCGAGATGTACAAAGCGATATGGTTCATCCTCAAGGTGAACTACTCGGATTTTTTCAAGGGGCTGGGCGCGTCGAATATTGGACGCAGCCTGAAGGCATTCCTGCCGGCAAGCCCGCAGAAGTAGCGGCCCAAGCGCGCGACATTGAGAAGGCGAGCGCGGGCTTGTCTGAGGACTTGCGCGCGGAAGCGCCGCTGTGGCTACTGATTGACCAAGGGAAGTGCACGCTGCGGGAACTCGAAGAGGAGTGGTCCCTTGATGATGTCAATCGCGCATTCGCAATGATGGCCTTCAAGGGCTGCATGGAACAAATGAGCATCGCGCGTTTGGCTGCGAATACGAAACGGACCTAACATGGCCTTCGGAGTCATCCGCGAACTCGTGACCCGGCTGGGCTTCACGATAGATGATGCAGAGGCCCGTCGATATGAGAAGCGCCTCACAGACCTTGGCCGGAAGATCCGTGGTGTAGGGCGAAGCCTGAGCCTGTTTGTCACCCTTCCGATTGTCGCGTTGGGCGCTTCGTTCATCAAGGCGGCGGCCGACGCCGAAGAGACAGAGAACAAGTTCAAGCAAATCTTCAAGGGCATCGAGGACAAAGCCGCCGCCACGACGCAAGCCATTGCAAGGGACTTTGACCTAGCCAACGTCAGTGTTCAGGAAATGGTGAGCAGCACGGGTTCACTACTCGTGGGCTTCGGATTCACGCGCGATGCGGCCTTGGAAATGGCTAACACCGTTGCGCGAGTTGGCGCGGATATCAGCAGCCTGAATAACGTACAGGGCGGCGCGGCGCGTGCCAGCAGGATCATAACCAAGGCGCTGCTTGGAGAAACGGAAGGGCTTAAGGCTCTCGATACCGCAATCCTTCAAGAGGATGTCAAGAAAAAGATCGCGATACTGACCGCTCAGGGCATGACCTTCGAGACGAACCGGCAAGCCAAGGCGTTCGCAACTCTGCGATTGGTCATAGATCAAAACCGGGACGCCATCGGAGACTACGCCCGGTCGCAAGACTCGGCGACGAATCGGTCTCGCAAACTCCGCGAACGATTCAAGGATTTGTCGGTCACGCTCGGCAAGGTGCTGTTGCCGATCTATACTGATTTCATAGAAGTCCTCACATCTGTCGTCGAGTGGCTGAATTCATTCAGCCCGGCCGGACGCAAGGCCATTGTCATCATCGCCGGAATCGCCGCCGCGCTCGGGCCGCTTCTGATTGTACTTAGCACCGTGATTCTCGCGTTGACGGCCATCGTGGGCCTGATAGGGGCAATCCCCCTGTTGATCGCGGCCGCAATAGGGGCTGTCGCCGTTCTCGGGTTTCTGATCGGCGATGAACTCGCGGCATTCATACAGGGCCGCAAATCAGTTTTGGGCCTGATCTTCAATGCTCTGACGCAGATGTTCATCAAGGTTTTTGACGTGCTTGCCGAGCTGTTGGCCTTATTCATCAAGGTACATATAGACCCCTTGATCGCCAAGGTTCAACCGTTCCTTGATAGGCTGGCGGTAACAGGAATCTTGTTGAAGAGGGGCGGTCCGCTGCTCGCGGCGTCTGGCATAACGACGATGCTGGTACAATCGTTGCGGTCCCCCGCGGTTGATCCGATTGTAGCGGGACTGCGGAGCCAGCAGGCGCTGCAACAAATCAGGGCTTCTGACCCCGGTGGTGGGCTTCTAAGTGGTGGCATATTCAACGCCAACATCACGATCAATCCGCCCCGGGGAACATCCGAGCGCGTGATTGCCGAGATGGCCGTGGAAGAATTCCAGCGGTTTGCACAAGAAACACGATCACTCGCCGCAGCCGCAGGAACGGGCCGATGATAAACATCCAGAAAGTCAATCCCGAGACCGGCCAGATTTCCGAAATCATCCAGCTTGATGCCACGCTTGACGCCACGCTCACCCACACAATGACCGTGACCGATTTCCCGGTCGAGGACGGCGCGAACATCTCGGACCACGCGCAACAGCAACCGGCCGTGGTGACAATTCGCAGTCTGGTATCCGCGACTCCCCTACGCTTGTTTGCGTTCGGTCTGAGGCGTGGCAGGGCGCGCCCACGCCAAGCGTTTGAGATACTTGTAGAGTTGCAAAATACGCGGGAGCTCGTGCGCATAGTGACCGATCTACGGACGTATGACAACATGGCATTGACGAACTTCAGCGCGCCGCGACGGACGGATACGAAGAACGCGCTTCTATTCACCGCTACGTTCCGAGAAGTCAGGATCGTGTCTTCTGAGATAGTGACTCTATCGCCCGATCAGGACGCGCAAGAGACTGCCACGAAAAAAGAAGAGGGCGGGAAGATCACGACTGACCCCGACGTGCCCAAGGCTACGGAAGCCAAGGCGTCTCTTCTGTTCCGCGCGCTGCAGGGAGTGGGGGTCCTCGAATGATAATCATCCCCGTTCGCGCAGTTGCGGAATACTCCATAGACGTAGACCTTGACGCGCGCCCGTTCACGATGATATTCAAGTGGAATTTCCGGGGTCAGTATTGGACCGTGGAGTTCACGACCCGCGAGGATGTCTTGATTCATGGGGCAATCAAGGTCGTGCCGGACTATGACCTGTTGCACAATACCCGGCACATCGCTGCGTTGCCGCAAGGTATCCTGATGATCGTAGATACCACGGAATCCGGCGACCCCATTGTCTTCGCCGATCTTGGCGAGCGATTGCAGTTGGTATATACACCGGAGGCAGACCTTGCCGAACTTTGATCGTTTCGCCATCGTGCGAGTAGGGTCACGCGGCGCGAAAGCCTTTGAGTTCGCGAATCAGCGCGTGGTATTCAACATCACGAAATCAGATCAACCGACGCCGAACTCGGGGACGATATCCATATTCAATCTCGCGGAATTCAGCCGGGACAAAATCCGAAACATCGGCGATGCGGTAGAGTTGGAGGCCGGATATCGGCAGGACACAGTTGGCGGGCGACTCGTGATATCAGCCGACGTTTTGGACATCGTGACAGAGAAGGCCGGGAGCGACCTGATTACGACGATCCGGCTGGGCGATGGCGTCGAGTTTCTAAAGTCCCTCAAGGCTGCGTATTCCTTCAAGCCCGGCACATCGGTCAAGACGATACTTACAAAGTTGGCCAAGGATGCGGGCATAACGCTCAAGAGTCTGAGCGGGGTGCTCGATGCAACCTACGCCAACGGCTTCTCGGAAATGGGGCCGCTCGGGGATATACTTGACAAGCTCGTTGGCAAGCTGGGCGCACAGTGGAGCTTCCAGAATAACGAGTTACAGATTATTCCGAAGCTGGGAAGCAATGACAGTCCGGTATTCAAGCTGTCGAACAAAACCGACATGGTCGGGATACCGACGCGCGACGTGGATACGTCCAACGTCACGCCAACGCCACAGTCGGACGGCTGGAAGGTTGTCACCTTGCTCAAGCCGGAGCTCGGGCCGGGGGACCGTGTTGTGATCGAAAGTGAAGTCACTGACGCGAGCGGCATCTACCATATCAAAGAGGTCACGCACTCGGGCGATACATTCGCGGGAGACTGGACATCTACGCTGCGCGTTCGGGAGTCAAGCAATGCCTGACAGCCTGATTGATCAAATACTTGACGTGGTCGATGGCAAGCTTTTGGCCATGAATACCGCTCTTCCCGGCGAGGTCGTTTCCTATGACTCGGCAACGGGCAAGGCCGAAGTCCGAGCACTCGTGAAGTTGAAGTATGGCGACGGTACGATCCTGACGCCGCCGGTCATTTCCAATGTACCGATCATTCTGCCGCGGACTGCTACCGCAAGCCTGACTCTGCCGATAGCCAAGGGGGACCAGGTCTTGATTATCTTCTCTCAGTGGTCAATCGACCGGTGGGCCTCCGAGGGCGGCCTTGTCGAATCAGGCGATGCGCGCCATCACTCGATGTCTGATGCGTTTGCCATCCCAGGAGCATTCAGTTTCAAGATGGGCACGACCGGCGAGAGCGGGACCGTGTTGAAGGACGGCAGTACGAAGGTCAAAATTGACGGGGAAAAGGTAGCCATCGGTAATACCACAACGGAACTGCTTCAAGAAATCGCTACGGCGCTGAATGACATAGGCACATCTGTCACGCCGTCACTCGGCGCGCCGCTGTCAAACTCAGTCGCCATACTAGCATCGGCGGCCAAGATACAAGCATTAGCAGGGAGTCTCTAATGGCCGAACCACTACCGACCGTAGACCTTGGGCTCGACGTCACCACGAATGACCTTGTGTTCACGGGCCGCAACCTGACCACTGTCTCGGGCGCGGCCTTGGTAGCGCAGCGTCTCAAGGTCATTCTGCAATTGTTCAAGGGCGAATGGTTTCTCGATGCGGATGCCGGGATACCGTGGTTTCAAGAGATCCTCGAAAAGGGCGTCGATGTAACCGTGGTTGACGCCATTCTCCGCGCGGCTATCCTTGGCGTCACGGACGTAAACCGGCTTCTGATTTACTCGTCTGAGATCGACGCAGCCGCGCGCACCATTTCTGTTGCGTTTACTGTTGATACCGTGTATGGTCCGGTGGTCTTCGAGGGGGCGCTGTTATGAGCTTCGGCCTGACACCTGAAGGATTTGTCCGAAAGCGCCTGCGGGATATCCTTGATAGTCTGCGGACCAACACAGAATCGGTGCTCGGACCGATCGACATGTCGGACACCGGCGTTTTCGGCAAGATCTACGGCGTGGCTGCCGAGCAGATGGCCCAGCTGTGGGAAGAGATTGGAGCAATCCTTCTTGGCCTCTATCCGGCCAGCGCCGAAGGCGTGCAGCTTGACAACGTCGCGCAGCTCGTAGGCCTTGCGAGAATCGCCGCCGGCAACAGTACCTCGATCATTTCGGCCAGCGGCACGCAAGGGACGGTCGTGCCGCTCGGGACTGATTTCTCCGTGGCCACCGAGGGCGATGTCTTCGAGTCCGACGCGGCGGTCACTATCGACAAGGCAAACGCGATTCGCCTGGATATCAGCGTGTCGGGCGTAGCCGACAATGAGGATTACACAGTCAGTATCGCCGGGACTGACCACACGATTGACAGCGGCGGTTCGGCCACGGCCATCACCATCGCGGCCGCCCTCGTCGCTGAGTTGACCTCCGCGCAAGTGCTCATGGTCGCAACCGACAACCTCGATGGTACGTTCTTCATTCAGTCTACGGACCTGGAATCCGGTTTCAACACTGACGTATCCGCCACGGGTGCGGGCGCGCTCACTATCGACACGCTCGCAACGCCCATCGCCACGACCGCGAACGACACCGGCCCGATTCTTGGGCTTGCCGGAACGATCACGGTCATAGACACGCCTGTTTCTGGCCTCGATTCCGTGACGAACCTCGAAGATGCGATTATCGGCCGCGACGTCGAGACTGATGTCGAGCTTCGCCTACGCATCCAGGCGGCCCGTCAAGGCTTCGCAACTGACGAAGCTATCCGAAGCCGCTTGCTCGACGAAGTGCCGGGCGTTTCGTCCGTCACGATCATAAGCAACCGCACTGATACCGCATTGCCGAGTGGCCAGCCGCCGCATTCGTACTCAGCCATCGTTCAAGGCGGCACGGATCAAGCCGTGGCTGACAAGCTCTTTGAGGTGCAGCCCTCCGGTATCGCTTCGTTCGGCACAGAGTCCGAAGTGGTCGTCGACTCGCAGGGCAACAATCAGGTTATCAACTTCTCGAGGCCCACGAACGAGTTTGCGTGGGTCAAGGTCATCTACACGTTGCATCCCGAGGACACGTTCCCGACTGATGGCGCGACCGCTATCAAGAATGCAATCATCGCCCTTGGCGCTACCTTCGAGCCGGGTCAAGACCTGCTCGTTCAACAGTTGGTTGCCGCCGTCTGGAATGTCCCCGGCCTGCAAAGCGTGGTCGTGACCATTGACGTGACAGTATCGCCCGGCGGCCCCCCGACCTATGTAGCCACTGACATCGCAACAGACTCCGATACGCTCTTGCTATTCGACGCGGCCCGCATCCCTGTCTCGGAGGCCCCGTAATGCCAGTGACGAAGATCACTGACCATGAAGCGCGGGCCAAGGCCCGGCTACCAGAGCAGTTCAAGAACAAAGAGGTCATCAATGCTATCGTCGGAGCCATCGGCCTCGAAATGCAAGACCTCGAAGACGCTATCTTTCCGATGTTTGACCTGTTGGATATTTCGATAATGATCGGCGCGCAGCTTGACGGCATCGGGGATATTCTGACTGAGCCGCGCGGCGGTGCGTCCGACGTTGACTATCGCCTTGCGCTGCTTGACAAGGCTGCGCGGATCACGGCGAGCGGGACACCGGAACAGGTGATTGAGCGGTTTATTACGCTGGCATCGCCCCCGGCGGGAGTTGTCTACCGCGATGCGTTCCCGGCTGGTTATTGCATTGGGGCAGACCCGCTTGAGCATAGCGACACGCAGGACGGCCCACCGCACTCGGAGTTGCCGGATATCACCGACCCAAACCTTCGCGGGGCTTGGCTGAATGCAGCGGTCGCGGGGACGGCTGACGACTTTTCCACAGCCGAAGACGACATGACGGCGGTGGGTTCGCCGACGTTCCCGGATGTTGGCGTGGAGTTGAACGGATCGGCTCAGTATCTGCGACGCGCAGAGGCTAACTGGCGGAGCGGCGACAGTCTCGGCACTATAGAAGCCTGGGTGACCCGAGACGCAACGTCAAGTGTGTTCCCGGCCATTTTCAATTCCAGCGACGAAGCAGCGACCTTTCATTTCTTTTCATTAATTATCAATGACGTGACGGGTACGCTGCAATTTAACTTACGGAACGGCTCAGGAGACCCGACACGCACTACCCAAGGGACAATTGTCATACCTATCGGAGTGCGAACGCACATCGCCATGGTGAGCGACGGGAGCAACTACTTTTTCTATGTCAACGGCGTACCCGACACTCTAAGCCAAGAGGAAGGTTCCGGTGAATGGCTAGCTGACGTTTCTTTTCGGGACAACGTCAACATAGGCGCACTTGTGCGAAGTTCGGTCATACAGGAGTTTGACGGTACACTCGACGATGTCCGTTACTACTCCGACGTGAGGACCCCGGCCGAGATACTGGCTGACGCCAATGCGGGCCTCTTAGCGCAACAGATAAACCTGACAACCGGCGGTCTCGGAACCGACAACGAATTCGTAGGCGGCTTCGCCATGAACGTAACGCGCGGCGAAGCGCGGGAGATTCTAAGCCATGATGATGATTCCGTGGTTCCCGATGGCGACTTGACAAGCTGGGTCGATGCTGACGCGCTGCAGTTCTACAGCGAAGTGGATTCTGGCGATATCCTTGAAGCCATGGTGGGCGCGTCACCGACCGGCGTTTTCGTCGGCCTGATTGATTTGTTCGCCCTCGAAGATGGCGACTTGTTTCTCTTGGAGGATGATGATACTATGTATGTGACGTATGATTCGAGTAGCCTGTAATGGGGGGCGCCGATGCCTAGGAAAATGACGGTTCTGACTGCCGCGACAGAATTGGCAGACGCCGATCAATTCCTGATCGAGCAAGGCGGGACGAATAAGCGGATTACAGCGGACCTGTTGCCGCTTCCGATCAGCTATATCGGCGGCCTAATCACGAGCAACGATACTGACGCTGACCACGACATAGCCATTGCGCCGGGCATCGCGCGCAGCGACGACGACGCCGCGAACATGAAGCTGGCCTCGATACTTACCAAGCAGATCGACGGGGCGTGGGCTGTCGGGGATGCGGGCGGACTTGATGCCGGATCGGTCGTGGCCAATCAGCTGTATTCCCTCTGGTTGATAAAGCGCCCGGATACCGGGGTGGTTGATGTCTTGTTCATGCGCTACGCCACCCTAGTAAGGGTTACTACCGTGGGCGTTAACACGACCGACGACAGTTACAACGACTCGGGTAGCGGGCTGGACATCTTTGAGCCTGGCCAAACTGTGCGCGTGACTGGCTTCACCGACCCCGCCAACAATGGGCTGAAGGTCGTTGTATCATCCACGGCCGCAAAGCTTGTCGTGGCAGAGAATCTCGTGACGGAGGCGGCCGGGGATACCATAAGCATCGCGACGGTCGGGCCTGCGCTCCCGACGGACTACACAAAGAAGCGGCTGATTGCGGCGGTGAAGACCGAAGGCTCCGCAAATATCATCCCGTATACGCAATCGGGCGACTACTTCACATATCTTGTATTAGTCACCGACGTGACTGACGCCTCAATAACAGATGTTACATATGAGACTGGCACACTGAGCGTTCCACCTAATGCGTTGGCCTTCATCTGGGGTCTTCTACAAAATCTGACAGAAACCGATGACGAAGGTATTTTGACAATTCAGCCTATCGGGTTTGCAGAATCAGTTGTTGCAGGTGCAGCCTTCATAATGGCAACCATTGCGGGTAGTACGTTTAAAAAGACCGGGACCACCGGAACTGTACTTACTGATGGCAACAGTCAGGTCAAGTATGCAGCTACACAGGTGGCTGGTTCAGCGATAGTCAGTATTCGCACACATGGCTTCTTAATGTTGTCTCGCCGTGATCCATAGGGGGTGTCGAATGTCACGCTTCTGGTTTCTATTCCTGTGGCCAGCGATAACCTACCCTATCGGGTGCGGCGAAGCGCTGATGCACGTGGGTGACCGCGGCGAAGGTGAGCAACGAATCGAAGATGCGAGGGCCGAAGTAGACGCAAGCGGGACGTGGCCGGTTGCCGAGTGGTGGACAGACAAGCAAGATCCTCTCGGCGGATGGCTTGACTTCGCATCAAAGCCGTGGGTATCTGCCGCTCGAGGAAGCGGCGACTGCGAAGATGCGATGGTGTTGGCAGAAGCAATCCTCAGCGGACACGTTACGCATCGCGTCTACATTAAGAACTCAGCAGGATGGCACGCTGTCCTAGTATGGCATACGTCGGACGGTTGGGCCGTCATTACCAACATGGTGCTGCTTCCAAGGTATTACGATACGGCAGAGGAGGCGGCAAGAGGCTTGTTCGGCGACGCCACAGAAGATATCATCATCGACTAGAGAAAGGAGGCCACATGAGGCCCATACTAATAGCCGTCGTCGTCGCCATCCTGTCCCTGTCGCAAACCGCATCCGCCGAAGAGGTTTTCGGCCCGAACGACATTGCGGAGGCCGTTGCCGCTGACGTCTCGGAAGCCGCGCCCGTCGTGACGAATCTATCCGAAGGTATCATCGTCGTGGACATCCCATTCTACTGGGACAAACTGACCGACGCCGGAGTATCCTTGCTCGGCATTGCGTGGAAGGCGCTGTTCACGTTCGGCGGCATTTGGCTTCTCGGAAAGCTCGTAGGCAAGGAACGGGCCGCGTTAGTGAAAGCAGCTATCGGCGTCAGCGTCGATTATACGTGGGATGACATGGGCCGCGCATTGAAGCACGCCGCGAAGGATCGGAAGCTCGACGCGGACGAACGTCAGAAGCTACGCCACAAGGCCGGTACGCACACACTCACTATCCTCAAGGGCGCGGCCAAGGCGCTCTTTGAAAGCTACAGCATCTCGACAGTCAACGCCATGATTTCCGCCGCCGTCGAGAAGCGCAAAGCAATTTCCGGCATTGCCAAGAAATCCGCCTGATGGAATTCCTGGCCATGCTGTTCAAGATACTCTTCAGTGAACTGCTGAAGATGTGGAATCGGCCGGACGGGGTCATTAGCGGCCCCGTCCCCTACCTTGAGGATATCGACCTTGAAGATGATCCTGATGGCCGCATTCTGTCTCAGTATCGCGGGCTGTTTCACTCGGACTGAAGTCTTGTACGCCCGAGCGACCAAAGCCCCTGAAAATCTGAATGGCATCATGCGGCTGGCAACTCGCAAGGTGCGCGTCGTGGTCGAAGGGTCTGGCCGCGTCGGCACGTTCCGAACGATTGACCCGCATGGGTATATGCTCATTCACGAGCAAGACCTTTCGCGCCTACTCAAGAATACCGACCGGCTCTTGGAGCTTCTCGATGCTCGTTAGTATCCCCGTGGAATGGATCGTGCTGATCGGCTTCGCAATCCCCGTCGCCATTTTCATGGTGCGTCGGCGGGATGCTCAGTCTTCTACCTTGACTGAGTCGAAGGTGCTGACCGACAAGACCGTTGACAACGTCAAAGAGCTTTGGGAGAAGCGCGACGACCTCCGCGACGATATGGCCGACGTCCGAGAGCGTCTTGCCCGGATCGAGGGCGCGCATGATGCCGAGCAACGCTTGCAGAAATCCCGAAAAGATTCCTGAGAAATCTGTTGACTCCTGTCCGCTCCCGTGTATTATCTCAGTGCTGGCGGATACGGGAGTAGACATGAATCACACAAGTATGAGCCCGGCCGGGAGCGCCTTGCCGATGCTGCCTATCCGGGCGGCATCGCATCTCGCGTGTCCTCCAGCAGCCGGTCGGGCTCACCTTTTCAAGTCGTGCATCGCCCGCGTGGGCGGTGTAAAAGTGGGCGACGCGCGTAAGGTATCCCCCCTGATATGTGCCTCCGTGCGCCGTCGCCCACTTGATTTTGATACCAAAGCCGCGCGCAAGGGGCACGGTTTACGGGGGCGCTGGCGCTTGATGGATCAACCCTCAATGAGGGTGGTTGCGGGGAACCGCAGGCCAGCGCCCCTTGTCTTTTCAAGATCGGAGGAGTAATGCCACGCAAGTTCAAGGTCGGTGATCGGGTGAGGGTGGTGCGGATCGCATTTGCCCCGGCCGAGGCAGACGTGTGCAGTCGTGTCGGTTTCGTGGCATACGTGAGGCGTATTGACAGCGGCGATACATATCCTTATTGGATCAAGGGCTATGGGTGGGGCAATCATTTCTCGGCCCGCGAACTCGAAGCGGCCCCCAAGAAGGCAAAGAAGAGAGGCAAGTAATGCCATACAAGTTCAAGGTCGGGGATCGGGTGAAGGTGATTGCGGTGCATGGGGATACCGCATTTGACAAGGCCGCTCGGGCTCATGTCGGTCACGTCGGCGCCGTGGAATCTACCGCCCGCGGTCAAGTCAATCCCTACATCGTCGCGGGATTACCGGACGACGAAAGCGCCTTCAACGCCAACGAGCTCGAAGCCGCCCCCGGGATGACGCGCAAGAAAAGAGGGAAGAAGTGACAACGAAAAGCATGGAAGTCACAGTCAAGGCCACCATCGAGATCGGTGACGTCGAGCGGGACGTGGAGCTGAAGTACATATGCTACCCGGGCGAGGCTTCATCCGGCGATTACCCGGGCCATCCTCCGGGAGCCGAGTATCAGAGCGGCTTCTTTTGCGACACAGGCGAGGACTGCGAGAGCTTCATTGACCCGGCCGACTTCGAGGAAGATGCGTTGGAAAAGGCGCGCGAGATCGAGGCCGAAGATGCCGACGCGAAGGACGCGGCGCTTGAGGCTATGGCGGATGCGAGAAGGGATGGCGAGTGATGGCGGACCTGTGTCGGTCCTGTGTCCGCGCTAGTGTAGAATGGGCCAAGCGCGCGCTGACGCAGGGGCGATTCTCCGAAGAGACCAAGGATCATTACCGCCAACTCATTGCGGCATCAGAGGAGTGGCTTGGGCCTACGGAGCACACATGCCCGCGGGCAAGGAAGGACGGCGACTCGTGACCGACAAGCTCCACCTACGCTGTAGCAAACTCCCGCTGTTCAATCTCTGCGCCTCGTCGGCAATCCCGGTGCGGAATCCGATCATTGAAGGCGTGAAAGACTTCAACAATCCCGCAAGCCTCGGAACTGCGGTGCATGAACCCTTGGCCCTTTTGGTCATGTCTGATGATGCGGACCCGGACTTGTCGGCCATGGCGGCAGATCGAAACGTGGATACCGACGACCTCGCGCAACTCTACGACTATGGCAAGCGGTGCTGGCCGATGCTTAAGGAGCACTTCGGGGAGAAGCCGGTTGTCGAGGAATCTTTCGAGCGCGAGTTTTCGACCTTCATTCTCTCGGGGCATCCTGACATGCTCAGTGGGCCGGACATGGTCGTAGGCGTCATCGGGGATTGGAAGTCCGGCCGCGTCGAGTATGACGCCAGCTGGCAACTCTACGGCGGCAGTCTGGGCGGCGGCGCGCGGCGCGGCGTCATCGTCTGGCTGCGCGAGACGTGGACCGGCCAGCCCTTCGAGGTTGTCGAGATTCCGCCCGAGAAGGAAATCGTCGACAGGCTGACCGCTCAGGTCGCGGCCATGCACAAGGGCGAATGCGTAACGGGCCCGCATTGCCGGACCATGTACTGCCCGCGTCAGCACGAGTGCGAAGCGTACCGCGAGAAATTGACCAACGAATGTACGGCGCTCGTGGAGCTCGACGGAAACGAGACGCTGCCCGCCCTTGAGATCGTGGCGCGCGGATACGAAGCGTGGAAGAACTACGAGGCTCTGAGCAAGCGATTCAAAGACCTGATGAACGAAGTGCTTGATACCCAGGGCGAGATCATTTTGCCGGGCGGCGACAAGAAACTCGTGCGGCTGACCACGCATCCGAAGGTGTTTGACGCGAGGGCTATCCTTGCGGTCATGGATGACTACGGGGTCCCCGAGCCCGCATCGTGTTTCAAGGTCGCGTCTACGAAACTGGAAAAGGCGGTCAAGGATATGGCGGCGGGCGTGGGCGAGAAAAAGGGGGCGCGCTATGCGGCGTTCCTGCAGGACTGCGAGACGGCCGGGGCGTTGCGATACGTGGAGAGGAAGACGCGCAAGGAAATCCGTGTCTAGGGAAATGGGAGAGGGGTAGGACATGAAAGACGGGCCACTGAGTCTCACGAGTTTGGACGTGCAGAATATCCTGCGACTGAAGGCGGTGCGCCTGACGCTCGATCCGGGAGGCGTGCTTATCATCGAGGGCAAAAACGAGGCGGGCAAGAGTAGCGTTCTGCGCTCCCTCGAAATGCTTCTCTCGGGCGGCAAGGAAACGCCCGACGCTCCGATTCACGGCGACGCGACGAAGGGTCACATCATCGCCACGTTCGGCGATATCGTGGTCAAGAAGGTTTTCAGGAAGGGCAAGCGCCCAGTCCTCACGATCACGACCGCGGACGGCGCGCGGATGCAGGCTCCGCAGACGATGCTGGACAAGCTCTTGTCTCACGTTTCGCTCGACCCCGTCAGCTTCATGAACAAGAGCGACCGGGAGAAGACGGTCATTCTGTCTGACCTGATGGGATTCGACTCCAAGGAGTTCGATGCCGAGATCGAACGGCTCTACAACCTTCGGCGGGATGCGAACCGTGAGGCCGCGCGGCTTGCGGCCGTGGCCGATGCGACCACGTTTCACGAGGACGCGCCGGATGAAGAGGTCAGCGTGTCGGCGCTGATGACGGAGTTGCAGAAACGACAGGCACACAACGCGACAAGAGCAGAGGCGGCAGCACTCGTCGTGGATGGCTCGCGGCTTGTGGCCGAGGCTCGGGACGCTATCGAGCATGTCGGCCAGATGATTCGTAGTGTCGATCTTGCAATCACGACGCTTGAGCAGGAACTAGCCGACAAGCGCCTTGAGCGCGAGAATGGTATCCGCGCTAGGGCAGACGCGGGCGCCAAGCTGGCAAACCATCAGGGCACGGTCTCCGAACTCAAGGCCGCGCAAGAAGCCATCGTGCCCGCCAACGAAGACGAGATCACCGCCAAGATTGCGGCCGCCGATGACATCAACCGCCAAGTCCGCGACAACGTCGAGCGCGAGACGGCCCGGCACGCTGTAGACATCGCAGATGTCAACCGGCGACAGGCCGATACGGAACTCAAGGCAGAGACAGACAGGCGCGAGAAGGCCCGCATGGAAGCCCGCAAGAATCTGCCTATCCCCGACTTGGACATCACCGCCGATGCGGTACTCTATCGGGGCAAGCCACTATCGCAGGCCGGCGGCTCTGCCGAGCTCCGCGTGTCGGTCGCCGTGGCAATCGCGCTCAATAAGGACAAGCGCGTGAAGCTTCTCTTGATCGACGACGCCGAGAAGCTGGATTCCGACAACGTGAAGGTCGTAATGGAAATGGCACGCGAGGCCGAGTTTCAGGTCATCATGTGCCGCGTCGGCGACGGCAAGACGGCAAGCGTCGTCATCGAGGACGGGGAAATCAAAGCCTAGATACCTGTTGACATTCAACAGACCGCGCGTAGACTCTGTGCGGGAAGAGGGGTGACGGATGGCTGCAACACATTCAGGCGCGTTGGCGGAGGCGGCTGCTTTCCACGACGCCGTTAAGGAAGACTTAGAGGCCAGCGAAGCGGAAGTCGGGACGGCGGCCAAGACAATCGCCGCGCTAGAAATGCAGGTCGTGGAGCTGCAAGGCAAGGTTCAACAGCTACGGAAGGATGCGAACAATGGGTGCTGAAAATCTGCCGGCGAAGACGGAAGAGGCGCCCCTGACGCAAGCCGAGATCACCGGCGCTGTCGGCGGCTGGGGCACGATGGCAAAGGTGCTGGCCGCCAAGCACGGGGAAATGTCACGAGTGGTCAACGCGGCTTTGACGCCCGAGAAGCTGACGCAGCTGACCCTCACCGCCATGAAGAACGCGAAGACCGCATCGAAGATTTTACAATGCACCGGCCTGTCCGTCGCAAAGACGTTCATGGATCTTGCCATGACCGGCCTGTCGCCCGCGCCGCAACTCGGGCTCGTTTGTTTCGTGCCATACGGCAAGGACCTTCAGCTGCAAATCGAGTACCGGGGCTTCATCGCTCTGGCGAAACGGTCGGGTCAGGTGTCCTACATCACGGCCGACGTAGTCCGCGAGGGCGACGACTTTGCCTACGAGCGCGGGACGGAACAATTTCTGCGGCACGTCCCCAAGGGCGTCGGCGAGGCCACGCATTACTACGCGCTCGTGAGATTCAAGGATGGGTCCTCGGATTTCCGTGTGATGACCAAAGCCCAGGTCGAGAAGCACCGGGACAAGTTTAGCAAACAGTACATGGCCACAAAGCGGGGCACATGGAAAGATCACTTTGACGCGATGGCTATGAAAACTTGTATACGGCTTCTCTGCAAGCTCCTGGACCTGTCGCCCGAGATGACCCACGCCGCCCGGCTGGACGAATACAACGAGGCTGGCGTCGGGGCCCGCAGTCTCGACATGAACAAGCCCGGCCGCTCAGGACTCGATCTAAGCCCCCGGCGCATCGAATCCGAGTCAGTACCGGCAGACGACGCGAAAGCCGCGCAGAGCGACACAGGGGAGCACGAGCGCGAGCCTGACGAGTCGCGGGCAGCCTCGAGCGATATGCCGAGCGACGCGGACTTGCGGGCTTCGGGATTCGACGAATAGGGCTTGACGGCGGGCGGCGTCTTTTTTGTCTACAATATCCTAGATAGGTGGGCGTGATGGTTTTGTCGGCAGACGAGCAGAACCGCGTGGACGAATGCGAAGAGTGCGAGGCGAGGACTGATGCCGAACTCGCCAACGCCAACGAACGCGCGAACGAATGGGAAGGGCTGGCGGCGAGTCGGTGGGCGAAGCTCAAAGAGGCGCGGGCGCACGCCGAAAGCATGCGAGACACCTACGTTCCGGTGCGCAACGCGATTGACCTGATGGAGCGCCTGGAAGCTGTCGGCTACGGCAAGCCCGGCACGCCGAACACGCTCTACTGTATGGTGCTGGCGGCGTGCGATGACATCGAGCGGCTGAGGCAAGAAACTGCCGAAGCGAAGCTGATAGCGCGCGGTGTCGAAGAGGGCGCGGCGGAATGGGAAGACGATTGCAAAGAGGCGCAGGCCCGCGTCGCCAAGCTCTATAAGAACATCGCGGAACTCGGCACGTCGATTGGGGATCATCAGGCCGACATTCTGATTCTCAGGGCCAATCGTGACAACGACAAAACCCGCATCGCCCTCCTCGAGAAATCCCTCCGCTTCATCGAGCGCGTGGACAAGACGCCCGCCTATCGCTGCAAGGGCACGAACGCCGACAGAGACAGGCATGGCCAGCTGCCTAAGAAGTCGGGGCAGCGGTGGAAAACTCCCCGCGAGATCGTGGGGGACTTGAAGCTGCCGGCGGAGTAAGCGGCGGGTGGCGTGGTAGCAGCGGACCACGGGGGATAGACGATGAACGCAGTACCCAAGAAGGACCGGAGTTGCGGCAACTGCGCGCTGGACCGCATCCAAAACGAGCACTGCAATGATTGTGACGACCCGGGGCTTTCGCGATGGCGCGAGTGCAGCTGGCACACGGTGAAACGCGCCAACAGGATCATTGCGAAGCAGCGCAAAGCCCTGAGGGCGGCGCAACACGACCTCGCCACGACTACGGGCCTGTACTGCACAGATGTAGAGCGGGATGGCGTGAGGCTCCCCGAGGGCTTCCAGCTAGAGCACCCGTCACTTGCGCTGATCGAGAAGACCTTGAAGGCATGACTGCCGCGACAAGACCATACGCCGCGCGCCGCGCGCCACGTGGTGCTGACGAGGCAGGCAAGGCAGAGGAGCCCGCGAAACTTCCTTGACGGCCGTTGGGGCATCCGGTAACTTTGCCCCTGGATAGTTGCACCGCCGGAGGATTCACTGATGCTCAAACTGGACGCCGCAACAGAACATGCCACCTCCTTCGGGGGTCAACTGTCCGCCTGTTGCGGCGTCCTTTTCTTTCAGTGACAAGGTGGCGTGATGCCAAGGGGCGACGATGTCTTTGTGAGATTCTACACCCGGTTCATCCTCGAAGACCCGCGCTTCCTTCGGCATAGTTTAACCGCGCGCGCCGTGTTCCTTCACCTGTCTTCCGTCGCCGTCAGTCGTCGCAGTGAATTCCTCCCGGCGCGTTACGACGCCGAGGCTTTGGCTATCAGCATGAGATGTTCGGAGGCCGAAGTGTCGGCCGGGCTCGAGGAATTGATATCTGCAAAGCGCGAGCCACTTATGGGACGCCTGAAAGACGGCCGTCTCAGGATCGTGGACGTGCGCAAATGCCACGGGACCAACTTCCGCTGGATCGACGAGACCGACGATTTCGCAGATTGGGCGCGCGAAACTGGCGAAACACCACCTAAAGTAGTGAGTCTACCAGAGGCGTATCCCCGTACGGGGACTAACGGGGACAGTCGGGGACAGCAGTCCCCGGAATCCCGCGCACTTCCAGAGGTTAGAGGTAAGAGGGAAGAGGTAAGAGAACAAGAGCCCGGCGCGCCCAAAGGGCTGCGCGCCGTTGCCGTAGAGAATCAGAGTCTAAATTCCCCGCCGTCCAACCATCCGTTACCGGGCGACGTTCTACTGCCCGACACGCTCACGAACGTCACGGCGGGGATGATTCATAAATGGATTGAACGACACGACTTCCGAGGATGGGGCCACCTGCTTGAGAAGATCGTAGCTTCCGACACGGCTGACCCGATCTATCTTCTCGCGCACATCATCGAGATTGACAACAGCCCGAGCATTCTGAACAAGCCCGCGACGCTCCTGAAGCGCATGGCAAGGCCGAGTCCCGGGACGAAGCGGCGAATTCCTGCCGACAAGTGGCAAGCCAGGGCCAAAGAGTTGATCAATGGGTTGCCAACAGATCGGCCGAAGTCGAAGTCGGAGCCGGAGCAGATCGGCGAGACGCTTGGCAACATAACCGACAACGAATCCTTTGACCAAGCGGATAACCCCACAGAGGCGGCGCGGGTCTGGCGGGAGGTCACGGCGGCGTTCCGTCTCTGGAATGGACAGGAGCCGGCGGAAACACTGGAAGCCACGGCAGAAGCACGAGGCAAGATGTTGACTTACGACGGTCAGGTCAAAGTGCTCGTTGCGATTTTCGATGCCGTGAGTGCGACGAAAGCGAAGCCGGATAGGCGGTGGGCTGCGTTCCGCAAGAAACTCAAGGGGCGTGGCGGAGGTTCGGCTGACGGGCGACGGTGGGCGAAGACATTTACGGGGTGAGTGGTGGTGAACTGATGGAGCTGTGCAACGACGAGATCAACGATTGCGCAAAAGCTCAATGCGAAGTCTGCGGCGTAGGGCACTGCATTTGTAAGCGGTGCGTCGGGATGGAATGCGAAGAGCAAGACGCCCCGTCCTGGAGGGCGAAAAACTGCGGCGACAAGGAAAAGCGGGCCGGGCTGAATCAGTGTGACCTCTTTGATATTGGGCGCGGGCATGAGCCGGACAGGTGGTAGACGCACGGCCAGCCGTCAGACGCGAAAGGGAAAAGGGCAAGCATGGACGTCGTGATAACCGTGCCGCAGAACTTCCGCTTCGCCGGACTTCGGGGACTCACCGCATGGTGCGCCGAAGGCGACTGTGCCGGCGAAGCTCAGGACTCGGGCGAAATGTGGGTATACAACACATGGGGGCCAAAGCCGGGTATCCAAGCGGGCGAGCGGGTCTACGTTGTCTGCGAGGATCGACTCCGCGGTTATGCGCCGTTGGTTGAATTAGACTTCCATGCTAACCGCACCGGCCAGGGCCGTGTGATATTCGTGCGTCAAGGCGGCGCGCAGGCGGTGACATTGTCCGAGCGAATCACCGGCTTTCGAGGCTGGCGTTACCGGTGGTGGAAACGCGAAGACGAGATCCCGTTTCCCGAGTGGCGCACCGAGGATGTTCGAGGGCAATCCAAGCGGCGGGGGAAAGAGCTCGGGCAGATGTTGCTTCTGCCGGATGGGGGCGCTTGAGGCTTGGGCGGAAATGGCCCCAGAAAAAGCCTCCGCAATCGCCTGATACGGCCTGAAACACTACCCTTGGAGACGAAACATGCCATTGCGAGCATTCATAATCGCCCTTGATCCGAGCTCGACATTCTGTGGCTGGGCCCTATACCAAGGCGTCAACCTAATCTCTCATGGCACGATCAAACGCGGCCGTTTGCCGCTCGCGTGTTACGCGAATATCTGCGCGAAGACGATCCGCTTTGCCTTCAAAAAGGCCGGCGGCACCATGGACCCCGAGGTCTGGTACGAAATCAATGATCGGCAGAGGATTCCTCGAGAGAGACAGAAGTCAATGCGGAAACAAGCCCAAGGCACCGGCCGGATTCTGCAAGCGTTGGGAGTCGAAGGGCATGAGAGGCACGTTGACAGCAAGACGAAAGAGAAGCGCGGCTGGGAAGCATCTTTGATTTATGGCGTGGCGGATTGCCCGGTGAATGAACATGCGCTTGATGCGATTGCGTTGGGTCATGCTATCGTCAGTGATCCGGAAAGGCTGGCCCGCCGCCACGGTTGACGGCGGGCCAGTGGTGTTGCGGCGGGAGTCATCGTTCCCGCCACTTGTGCCCGCCGCACCGCGCACAGGTCGAATGCCATAGCTGATAACGGGTGTAGAGCGTCAACCACTCTTTGTCCCACCTATGTCCGAACAGCCAACACCATAGCCTTTTCATAGTCCCCCCCACTGTTCCGCCATTGCGTCCGCAATCCCTTGGTACGTCCTGCTGCGCTCCTTGGCCCGGTTGGGTCCTGGGGCCATCTTGTGAATCCGCGACTCGCGCCCCCCCCACAATGTTTGTGGGCTTCAAGAGCGGGAGATTCTTGAGCCACAACCCCGTCTTTTTCGTCTCGCCATGCCCGAACTGCCACGGCTGGATATATTGGTCGGGCTTTCGCCAGCGAGTTGACATGATGCCCACGGGGTTCTCAATGCAGATGCGCTCAATAGGAGTCTCGGCCAGCCACAAAAAAAACGCGATGGCCTCTTCCTGCTCCTCGCGCTTCTCCCTGAACCACCGCGCCCCCGAGACTGCCAAGTGTGTGCAGGGCGGGTGCGCGATCATCAAGTCCCAGCCGTGCTCGATGGTAAACGTCA
>JASJYE010000060.1 GCA_030123645.1 Candidatus Hydrogenedentota bacterium
ATTCGCTTCCATCACCGGCCGCTTCAGGCCCTGGAGCACCAGGACATCGTAGCGGTCATTTCGCTTGGAGCAGTCATGGCCGAGGCCCACGTCAACGAGATCGAGCCCGACTATGAGTACTTCATCCCCTACCGGGAGGTCTTGTCGCGGCTGAATCTGGATACGCGGGAGGCCGCCGAGGCCTATGCCGAGACCCGGGAATCCGAGTTCGTCGAGGCGGAGCTATAGCGCTGCCTCAAGCAGTGACCGCCCCGATTGAGTGAACAGGGCAATTCAGGTAGATTACCCGAATACCAAACCGGTGGTTCCGGTGTGCACGCCGGGATCTATGGCGTTGGCTTTGAACGCACCGCCAAACGAGTTTGGCGGTGGCACCCAATTTAGAGTGATAGTACAGAGTTTATTGACATTTGCCTTGATCTGTAAATAATTAAGATTACAGTAGGAATTGAGTACCTATGATTGGCTATCTTGTTAATCCTATCAAGAAAACGGCCTCGAAAAAGACCGCTATTATCCATCTTGCCCCATCCTGTAATCCTGGCAAAAAAAACCTGACTCGGAAAAATATGTGGTAACAATCAAGCACGAGCAGCCCGGTCCCGAGGACGAGAGAGAAAAGCTCGCCGAGGCCGACGCTTCCCTCAAATACCAAAACGGTGGTTCCGGCAAACCGGTGGTTCCGGCGCGCGCCGCCGGACTGATGAAACACACCGTTTTCGACACGCCAGTGCTGCGTCCGGTTTTGCGCTTTCTTTCTTTGCTGCTCCTAAAGGCGATCGGTTGGAATCAGGGCGGGCAGGCGCCCGAAGCGGCCAAATACGTCCTTATCGCTGCGCCCCACACGAGTAATTGTGACTATTTGCTGTTAATGGCAATTGCCCTTCGGTTCAAGGTAAAGCTCTATTGGATGGGCAAGGACACACTATTTAAGCGGCCATACAGGACGATCACGCGATACGCCGGCGGCATTGCCATCGATCGCAGCAAGAACACCGGCATGGTCGCCCAGACCGTCGAACTGTTCCGCCAAAGCGACCGGCTCGTCGTCACCATCCCCGTCGAAGGCACCCGCGCCAAAACAGAAGGCTGGAAATCCGGCTTCTACCACATCGCCCGAGGCGCAGACGTCCCCGTCGTCCTCGGCTTTCTCGACTACGACAAAAAAGTCGGCGGCTTCGGCCCGGAAATGACCTTGACCGGAGACACGCAAGCCGATATGGCCGTCATCGCCGACTTCTACGCCGGCATCGGCGCCAAATACCCCGACAAAAAAACCGAGCCGCGGCTGGGATAGTAAAGCGCGTTCTATGGGGTCCTATACCAGGCCGGTGGTTCCGGTTTCATCACTTGGTATGCGCGTCGAACCAGTCGAAGGCGTCGTTCATGACGTGGTCGACGATGGGGACGTGTTCGACGCCGGGGAGCTCGATGTATTTGACGTCCATGCCGAGGTCTTGGGCGGCTCTGTGGAAGGCGCTGGCGACGGGCACGAGGGCATCTGCGTCGCCTCCAGCTCATAAAAATGCCGCGGTCTGGCCTTGCTCACGCCGTCACCGTTCGACCGAAGCAAGGTGATGTAGACCATGTAATGCTGTGAAAGTTGCTCGTGGATTTCGTAAACGGGCGCGACCTGGACGGGAATCCTATCCCCGAGCTGATAAAGCTTGGCGGGTACGCGCATGTCGAAGACGGTGGCCACCTCGCGCGCCTCGTCCCAGCCGCCGAGATTCAGCATCGCCATCCCTTTAATCATCGCCTTGTAACGGTCGAGCGGATCGCCCCCGCGTCCAATCTTTGCGACGGCTTCCGCCTGGGTCTTTAGAGCGGGGTCGGCGCCCTCTGCATTGGCCGCGGCTACGAAGCGGCCGCGATACATCAGCCCCTGGAGAAACATGTCGTCCCGGGTCAGATCCGCCCCTGCCAGCCCCGCCGCCGCAATGGCGAATACTCCTATCAGCCCTGTCGCTACCAGTCGTAATTTTCGTGACAATCCCTTTTTGTATCTGTGGCGCCCGCGCCGCCCCGTCTTGACTTCGACCATCTCTCCGAGCATTCTAGCCCTGTCCAGGCGCGCGAACAAGCCGTTGGGGAGAATCCGCCAAGGCGTTGATCCAAGAAGGGATTTGGCGATGCGCTTCCTTCTCCAGATGCACCTTGGAGTTTAAGAAGGGACTTCGTGAACCCGAAACTTTTTTGGATTTCGATGTTTCTGGTCGGATTTATTGAAGGCCTTTATCAGGGCATGGGTATCGGCATAGATCCCAATGTTCAGTTGTGGGCGGGTCTCACGATTCAGTTCGGAATCGTGTTCTGGCTGCATCGAGACATGCGGCTCCGGCGTTACCACCCTGCCTTCGACTCCCGGACCTTCCTCTTTTGTGCATGGCCCCTGGTCGGGCCCTACTATCTATTCCGTACGCGAGGGCGAATGGCGCTCGTGCCTATGGCTGGGTTCGTCGCTCTGGTCGTGGCCGGAGGAGTTTTCGGCTTCTTCGCGGGAATGATCGCTATTGCCTCCTAAAACTCCGTGCCCATTTAACGTAGCGATTGTAATGAGAATGCTCGCCTGGAGGGCTGAGGTGATGGTAGACGGCTAGCCGGAAGGTGCACCGAGGCCGTAGCGTTCCAGAAGGCTATGATCGACATGCCCTTTCACTGTACGGGCGTCTACATCGAGACGGCGGGCGGCCTCGCTGTAATTCCGCGTTTCGCCGTAGACGAGCGTAAAATAATGACGCAGCAGCTCGTCGCTTGTTAGGCGCGCGTCCACGACCGCCGCCGCCAGTTCCTCGCGCGCGGTCGCCGCCCGGACAGAGGGCGGACGATAGCTCTGCCGAACCATAATGTTGCGCACGCATTGCTCGAGTTCACGGACGTTGCCATCCCAAGGATAGTCGTCCCCCAAATGCTCATGAATCCACGTTTCCGCTTCGTGGGCGAGGCTCTCGTATTCCTCTTCACCGCCGACGCGCTGAGCGATATAGAGGATGAGATGGTGCAGATGCTCCGGCGTCTCGCGAATTTGGTCCCGCAACGACGGCGTCTCAATGATATCGGAGCAGAGCCGGTAATAGAGGTCCTCACGAAAACGGCCCGCGCGCATATCCGCTGCGAGGTCGCGGCTCGTCGCGGACACAAGCTTGCCCTCGAAAATGTAGGTGGCGGTATCTCCGATGCGCTGAAATGTCCTGTTCTGTATGATGCGCAGGAGCTTGACTTGGATCGCGGGATCGATGTCGCCGACCTCGTCGAGAAATACGGACCCGTGCGGACCGCAGACTTCGAACCATCCCAAACGATCTTCCAGTGCGCCCGTGTACGCCCCTTTCTTGTGCCCGAAAAGTTCGGATTCGATGAGTGTGGGCGAAAAGGCAGCGAGATTCAGCGGATGGTAGGACGCGCGGTAGTCCTTGACGAAGCGCAAGCGCGAGGGGTCAAAAGGGATGTATGGCGCATAGCCTATAGCCTGCGCGACGAGTTCCTTGCCCGTCCCGGAAGGTCCCGTGATGAGCGTCGCAATGTCTTCCATGCGATTGTATAGGGAGCGTTGGTAGCGGCGCATGTCACGCGTGAAGATCGACTCCCACACCGACGCCCGGAACCTCGCCGCCGACATGGAGCCGCCAAGGATATTGCCGTGGATGAAATGGAAGGCCCGGCGCAGTTGATAGAAGCACGCAAAGAGATGCACTGATTCCTCGAGGCTGACGAAGGTCGCGCTAGACGAGACCGATGGTACCGGCGGCAGACCGAAGTAGTGCTCCAGATCTTGTAGAAACTCACGATAGAACGGCGCCTCGCACCGCGGGTATCGTCCCGCCCCGTCTACCTCATGCAGCAACTCGTTAAACGACGGGTGGTGCCGGTTGTACAGATAAAATAGGACCGCATCCTCATAGAGTCGCGCCTCGCGATCCGACACCCGCTCCCCGGCCAGCCAACGCCTGCGCAGTTTAGCGATCAGGCCCGACACCTTCCTCGTCAGGAGGTCGATGTTCGGAGGCTGCCCGTCCATGTCGATGCGGCGGTGCCACGCCGCGTCCGTCCAAACGAATGCCTCCTCCAATACCTCTCGCTCCAGCGCAATCCGCTCTGGCAAGAAGGGATTGGCGTAGGCAAGACGGGATAGCGCGATCAGCGTTCTGCGCTCTTCGGGGCTAAGCAGACTCATCTCAACCATAGTATACATAATTTGTAGATAGTAATATCAATTTTTGTAAGAGACATGAAAAATCCGAGGGAATTCACGCCCGTATTAATTATGATAAGTCCTTTCATATAAAGTACATACAATATTATTACGATCTTGGCACCCATATTGCTTATATCCATACAGTTCGTGAATTAACCGTTTGAAACAAAACCTGTAAAGGAGAAGAACGATGAAAACGGTATCTGACAGAAGGCGACTCAGGACGGTCTGGGTCGCTTATACCAAACCGGTGGTACCGGTGGCGGTGGCACTTGTGTGCTTGTTCGCTGGTGCTCCCCAGGCCCATGCCGCGGGTCTCTTGCTCGCGGACGGCGGTTTCGGCGGGCGGCTAAGAATCCTGGAGCACAGCGTAAAAGTGACCGTCAACAACGGTGTGGCCGTGACGGAAGTGACGCAGGTGTTCGAGAACCTGGAGAACCGCCAGGTGGAAGCGCTCTACACCTTCCCGGTTCCCGAGAAGGCGTCGATCGCGAATTTCAGCATGTGGATCGACGGCAAGGAGATGGTTGGGGAAGTGGTCGAGAAGGAGCGCGCCCGCGAGATTTACAACAGCTACAAGCGGCAACGGCGCGACCCGGGCCTACTCGAGCAGGTCGATTTCAAGACCTTCGAGATGCGGATCTTCCCGATTGCGCCGCGCGCGACGCAGCGGGTGAAGATCGAGTACTACCAGGAGCTGGACTTCGACAATGACTGGGCGACCTTCGTGTACCCGCTGGCGACGGTGGCGAACGAAGGCATGGACACAAGCGTCGAGGGAAAATTCTCTCTTTCTTTTGACGTGAAGTCCGAAGTGCCCATCGTCGACCTCGTGAGTCCGAGTCACGGCGACGATTTCGTCGTGGTCAAGCATTCGGAGCACTACGTCCAGGCGAGCCTGGAGCAGACGGCGGGATCGCTCGCGCGCGACATAGTGCTCGCGTACCATGCCTCGCGGCCGCTTACCGGCGTAGACCTGATCACGTCGAAGGAAGTGGACGATGACGGCTATTTCTTCATGACGCTCACGCCGGGCGAGGAGCTCAGCGGGGACGTGGCCGGGATGGACTACCTGTTCATATTGGACATCTCCGGCAGCATGGCATCGGACGGCAAGCTGCAAGCATCGAGCGAATCCGTCGGCGCCTTTGTTCAGGCGCTCGGGCCGAACGACCGCTTTGAGCTGATTACCTTCAACGTGAATCCGAATACGTTGTTCAATGAGCTGGTCGGTGTATCGGATGAGACCATGGCGCAGGCGGAGATCTTCCTGCGCTCGCAACGGGCGCGCGGTGGGACCGTGCTCGATTCCGCATTGCGTGCGGCGTTCAATTACGCCGACCCGTCGGGCGATCGCCAACTGAACCTGGTGATCCTGAGTGACGGGCTCACGGATGCGGGCGACCGGCGTGCACTGCTCGATCTGGTCAGCAGCCGGCCAAAATCGCTCCGCGTCTTCTGCGTCGGCGTGGGCAACGAGGTCAACCGCCCGTTGCTCCGCCAGCTCGCCGAGGAGGCGGGGGGCCTCGCGGCGTTCATCTCGCGCGGGGACGACTTCAAGCGCCAGGCCGAGGCCTTCCGGCGCAAGCTCACGCGGCCCGTCGCAACAGACCTGCGTTTCGATTTCTCGGGCGTCGAGGTCTACGACGTAGAACCGCACAAGCTGCCGAACCTCTACCACGGCATGCCCGTGCGGGTCTACGGCCGCTACAAAGGCTCGGGTCCACTGGCAGTGCGCGTTCACGCGGACTTGCAAGGCTTCGATCTCAATCAGGAGCTGGAGTTTGACCTTCCGAAGGCAGACGACCAAAACCCCGAGATCGAGCGCATGTGGGCGTGGCAGCGGGTACAGCGGCTGGTCAACGAGGCCGCGGGCCGCGGCGGCGTACGTCCCGGTACGAAGAGGCACGGCGAAATCGTGGCGCTCGGCGAAACGTATTCCATCGTGACCGAGTACACGTCGTTTCTGGTGCTGGAAAACGACGCCGAGTTCCGCCGTTGGAAAATCGACCGGCGCAATCGCAAGCGCGTCGAACGCGACCGGAAAGCGCGACGTGAGCGCAAGTCCGAGCTGGACCTTATCCGCAAGCGGGCCGCGGCCGACCTCGGCCCTCTGGCCGCGCGGGAACGGCTGGCCAAGGCGCCGGAGCAGGCAAACGCATCGAAGCGCAACTTCGGCGTGAACCCTGCACCGAGTTCGCCCGGCGCCAACCGGCGCGACCTCGCGATACCCAGACGCTCGTCCGGTGGTGGGGCTTTTGACCCGGTGACCGGCCTCTTGGCCGCCGGACTTGCTGCGAGCGCGCTGGCCAGGCGCCGGCGCGACCGCTAAGGGAAGGACGGAAGCATGAGTGAAACACTCTCCCATTCATTCAGCACGGCGAGGCGCACATTGTGCGCCTCGTCCCTCCTTAGCCTATTGGCCGCGGCCATCTTTGCATTGCCTGGGGCAACTTCGGCACTCGTATACGTCAACGGCGCGTCGATAAGCGATCTCTGGCGATTCGTGGCCAGCCATTGGGTCCACTGGAGTCTCGAGCATCTCGTGTGGTCTGCCGGGGCCTTCCTGGTGTTGGGTATTGTGTGCGAACGACGCAGCAGGTGCAGGTTTCTTGTGACCACGCTCGCAGCCGCCGTCGCGATTCCGATCGCGCTGCGAATCTTTCAGCCGGACTTGCAGTATTACGGCGGTCTTTCCGGGATCGATTCCGCGCTATTCGGCCTGATTTGCGCACAGGACCTTCGTACGCACGGCCGGAATCAATGTACGCAAAAAGGGGGACAGTCCCGTCTACGCTCGTGCCTCGCTTCGCTTGGTACAGTCCCCGTTTTTGCCCTTCCAATCGCGCTGCTGGTAGGCTTTCTCGCGAAGATCGGCTACGAATTTTTCACGGGCGCCGCGCTCTTCGTGTCCCATACCGACATGATGATCCCCGTACCGCTGGCGCATCTGGTCGGGATCGCAGTCGGCATTCTGTTTGGCTTGGACCTGCATCGCATCGTATTCTGGGAAAAGGACGCTTTTCGTGTGCCCTTCCCGATCTGATACAAAGGACGCACCGGAACCACCGGTTTGGCCGGAACCACCGGTTTGGAAAGGAACCACCGGTTTGGCCGAAACCACCGGTTTGGAAAGGAAGAGACCGGCACTGGGAGGGCGAAGCTCCTCGCGAAACGGGGACAGACCCGTCTACGCTCGTGCCTCGCTTCGCTTGGGTCAGTCCCCGTTTTTGCCGAGGTTAATGAGGAGGATCCGACTCATGCGCGCGATGATTCTTGAGCAGCAGGGCCAGCCGCTGGTCGAAGCCGACCTGCCGGCGCCCAAGCCCGGGCCGGGCCAGGTTCGCGTTAAGGTGAGCGTGTGCGGCGTGTGCCGGACGGACCTGCATGTGCTCGACGGCGAGCTGGCCGCGCCGAAGCTCCCGCTGGTGATGGGCCACCAGGTCGTCGGCACGGTCGACGAGCTCGGAGAGGGCGTGGACGCATTTTCGCCGGAACCACCGGTTTGGAAAGGCGACCGGGTCGGCGTGCCGTGGCTGGGCGGAGCCTGTGGCCGCTGCGCCTACTGCCAAGAGGGCCGCGAGAACCTCTGTGACGACCCGCGCTTTACCGGCTATCAAATCGACGGCGGCTTCGCAGAATATTGCGTCGTGGACGCCGATTTCTGTTTCCGCATACCCGAGAACTACCCCGACCTTCAGGCTGCGCCCCTTTTGTGCGCGGGCCTGATCGGCTACAGGGCGTATCGCATGGCAGGCGCCGGTACCACCGGTCTGGTTTATGGCGAGCGGCTCGGGTTCTACGGATTCGGGGCCGCGGCACACATTCTATGCCAAGTCGCGAAGCACGACGGCCGGAAGGTCTATGCCTTCACCAGCCCGGGCGACGCCGCCGCACAGGACTTCGCCCGGAAGCTTGGCGCGGTCTGGGCCGGAAGTTCCGATGACGCGGCGCCGGAGGAACTCGACGCGGCCATCATCTTCGCGCCTGTCGGGCCTCTTGTCCCGGTTGCGCTGCGCGCCGTGCGCAAAGGCGGCACCGTTGTGTGCGCAGGTATCCACATGAGCGACATCCCGTCCTTTCCCTACAACATCCTCTGGGGAGAACGCGTCATTCGCTCCGTCGCCAACCTCACCCGCAAAGACGGCGAAGACTTCCTCGCCCTCGCGCCAACCATACCGATTAAGACCGAAGTAACGCCCTACCCCCTCGACCGCGTCAACGACGCCCTCGATGACCTTCGCCGCGGGCGATTTACGGGTGCGGCGGTGATCAATGTAATGGACTAGAAAGTAGAGGTCAGAACAGTAGAAGCACGTGCGAACCTTCGCAGGGCAACGTGTCAACCGAGATTTCAGAGTCTTTCGCATTTTCAACTCCAGAAAAGGAGGATAGAACGATGAGTAACAAGACCAAACTCAAAATGGCGTTAGTGATAGTGCTGCTGGCGGGATTGCCGTTGGCATGCACAACGACCACGCCCGGCAAGGCGGCCGATAGTTCCGGCTTCATCGGAACCTACAGCCTGGTTTCCATTGATGGGCACCCGGTCCCCTACGCGCCCATACACGACGGCCAACAAGGCGGCCCCGAGGTCGTCTCGAGCACCTTCACCCTGAATAGAGGCGGCACGGTCGTCTCTACTTATAATTATGCCCTTCCGTCCGGCGATACCATGAGCCGCGATTTCAAGGGCACGTATGCCGAAGCGGGCTCCGATTTCAACGTGAAATGGGAAGGCGCAGGGCAAACGAAGGTCACGATAGACGGAGGCACACTCACTATGGACAATCACGGTATGCTTTTCGTTTACCAAAAGTAACCACGCTGAACTGCCATGGGACTTGGCCGGCGACATCGCGGCCTCCGCCACGGGAACTTTACAGGCGCGGCGGTTATCAAATTCAGAAAAGTAGACAGTAATTCTTAGGCTAGCAGTTTGTCGGACTTCGGGGTACCCATCGCCGTAAGTCCTTAATGTATCAATGTTCTGATTTTCTATGTAAACACCTTATGGTGTTTTAAACAAATGACTTGCGAACAAAGTCCGACAGACTGTTAGTCTATCTGGAAATAATTGTCGGTGCCGAAGCGTTCTAATTTCCTTCAGACGCCCTAACTTCATTCCCAACGTCCGGTTTGTTGGTAATGAGGGCGTCGACGCCGGCGCGGATGAGATCGCGCATCTGGGCTGGGTCGTTGACGGTGTAGAGGGCCATGGTCTTGCCGGAGTCGTGCAGGTCGGCGAGTAGTCCTTGGGTGAAGTCTTTCTTGTTGATGTTGAATCCCGGCGGATCGAGCAGCTTGAGCCACCGTAGGTACCGATTCCACTGCAGCGGATCGTTGTTGCTCGACGACGCGAGCAATTCGGTGCGAATATCTGGCGCTTCGATGAGTGCCACCGCGCATACGACGGCGGAGAAGGATTGAATCACGACTTGTGGCGCCATCTTTCGCTCGCGAATCAACGCAATGACACTACGCGTGAGTTCGAGGTTCCGCGACCCGCTTGCCTCGATGGCCTTTATCATTTCTTCAGCATGATCCGGCAGCAAACGCTCGCTTTTGCGTACCAAGTCCAGCAATTGTGAATTCAGAGCGCGATCGTCATCGCTGTCTTTGATTTCTATATAGACACCGATTCGCCGGTCTTTTGCCAGATCCAGGGCCTCGCCCAAGGTAGGGAGCCGCTCCTCCGCGAATTTCGGATCGAACCAGGTCCCGGCGTCGTAGCGCTTTAATTCGGCGAGCGTCATCTCTAGGACAGTGCCTTCCGCCCCCGTCGTCCGGCCGATCGTGTCGTCATGAATGACGATGACTTCGCCGTCTTTGGTCAGCGTGCAGTCGAGCTCGAACCAATCCGCACCCATATCCGCCGCGAGCGAAAAAGCCGCCAAAGTATTCTCGGGCGCATAGGCGCTGGCCCCACGGTGCGCGATGATGTCTACCCTGCCTTCCGGTGCACCCGCTTCAAATGACATGCAACCACCCATCAATGCGCATCCCACAAACAAGCACGTCCA
>JASJYE010000383.1 GCA_030123645.1 Candidatus Hydrogenedentota bacterium
GCCCAGTGCTTCCTTGTCCCAATTTCCCGCGTAGCGGGTTCTAACTCGCAATGACGCACTAGGCCGGAGTCCCCAGAACTCGACGGAGACAAACATAGGCGAGGTCGATTTTGGCCCAACTGGAAAACACTGGAACGGCAGAGCCTGATGAATTCTCACCGGCAGAGCCGGTGGCTTAACAATGAGTTAGCATGAGCTTCCGCCGTCTCCGGCCTTACGCGCTCAACTTGCGGCGTGGCCGCGGGCAAGCGCATAGTAAGTTGGTTCCCGTCCGTGTGTTTTTCTTACTCTGGTTTTTCTTTGTTTGGTCATAACGACGGCGAGGCTAAGATCCTTGAGCGTGAAAAAACGAGAGCTTAGAGAGCTTGAACCGGCCCAGCTCTACCACGCCTGCGATCCGGGCATGTTTGAATTTCGGACGACGGAAGAGTTGGAGCCCTTAACGGAGATCCTGGGCCAGGCCCGGGCGGTTGAGGCCTTTCAACTTGCCCTCGACATCGATGCGGAAGGGTATAACGTGTTCGCGCTGGGACGTCCCGGAACCGGGAAACGGACCCTCGTGCACCAGATGCTTGACCAGCGCGCGGCGAGCGAAGCCACGCCTATGGATTGGTGCTACGTCAACAGCTTTGACGAGCCTTTCAAACCGAAGGCCATCAGCCTTCCTCCGGGTAGCGGTCCCGAGTTGAGTTACGACATGGATCAACTCATCGAAGACGTCCGCACCGTGCTTCCGCGTGCCTTCGAAGCCGACGAGTATAGTCAGCGCCGCCAATCGATCGAAAAAGAGACTTTCGAGGAGCAACAGCGGGAACTGGAGACTATCAACAAGAAGGCCGAGCAGTCGGGCCTGCAAGTCGTGTGGACCGCCAGCGGAGTAATATTCAACCCAACGAAAGATGGGGAGGCGATGTCGCCCGAGGAACTCGAAAACGTTCCGGAAGAGGAGCGGGAGCGCTTCAAAAAAGCGACGGAGGCACTGCAGCAGGAAATCGTTCACATTATGCAGCAGGCGCCCAAGGTGCAGCGCCAGGCGCGAAAAGCGCAAAAGGAACTAAATCGCGATACGGCGCGGCGCGCGTTCGAGCCGCTGATAGATGAGTTGATTGCCAAGTATGCGGAACTTCCGCAAGTCGTCGAACATCTGGAGCGAGTGAAGCACGACTTGATGGAAAACGCGGAGCAACTCATCGAGCTTCACGGGGCGGGCCAGGTGCAGGACGGCTCCGCGCAAGCTCCCGTTGCCAAGCGGCTCATGGAGTCTTCCCTTCTGCGCGGGTACCAAGTAAATGTACTGGTGTCACGCGACCCTGACAGCGGCGCGCCCGTTGTTTTCGAGGACAACCCGACCTACCACAATATGACGGGCCGCATTGAATACATGTCGGAGATGGGGACCCTCTCTACCGATTTTAGCCTTATCAAGGCGGGCACCCTCCACCGCGCCAACGGCGGCTACCTCATCCTGGAAGCCCATCGCCTCTTGCAGCAGCCCTACGCCTGGGAGACGCTGAAGCGCGCCCTGCGCGCGAAGGAAATCTGTACGGAATCTCTCGGCGCCGCGCTTGGTTTGGTCAGTACGGTTTCACTCGAACCGGAGCCCATTCCCCTGAAGGTTAAGGTCGTCCTTCTTGGCTCGCGGCTTCTGTACCACCTCCTACACGAATCCGACCCTGATTTCGCTGAGCTCATCAAAGTCCCCGCCGATTTCGAGATGAATATGGATCGCGGAGACGAGCAATGCGGACTGTATGCGCGGCTTCTCGCTACCCTGGCGGCAAAAGAGAAGCTGCGGCCATTTACAAGAGAGGCGGTGGCGCGGCTCATCGAGCACAGTTCGCGCATGGCCGGCGACGCGCACAAACTTTCCGTCCATATGCGGGGCATCGTAGACCTTTTGACTGAGGCCGACCACAGCGCTAAGAAGAACGGGAACGGCGCCGTCGAACCCGAAGATGTTCAAAGCGCGATAGATGCTCAGCTGTTTCGCACCGACCGCATGCAGAAACAAATGCAGGAGGGCGTCGAGCGGGGACTCATTCTCGTTGACACCGGCGGCGGCACGGTAGGCCAAGTCAACGGGCTCGCCGTCTTTCCCTTCGGGGATTCCCTATTCGGTCAACCCACGCGCATTACAGCCACCACCCGCATGGGCGAAGGCAAGGTGATCGACATCGAGCGAGAGGTCGAATTGGGCGGGCCGACCCATTCCAAAGGCGTGTTGATTCTTCAAGGGTATCTCTCCAGCCGCTACGCCCGGAATATTCCGCTATCCCTCTCTGCGAGTCTGGTCTTCGAGCAGTCCTATGGGGCCATCTCAGGAGACAGCGCGTCGTCCGCGGAACTCTATGCCCTGCTCTCGTCCATAGCCGAGATTCCGCTCAAACAATCGCTCGCCGTCACAGGGTCCGTGAACCAACCCGGGCAGGTCCAGCCTATCGGCGCCGTAAACGAAAAAATCGAAGGGTTTTTCGACATCTGCGCCATGCGGGGTCTCACCGGCGAACAAGGCGTCCTGATCCCGGCCTCCAACGTACAACACCTCATGCTCCGCCGAGACGTGATCGACGCAGTCGAGCAAAGCCGGTTCCATGTCTACCCGGTCGAAACGATTGACGAAGGCATGGAACTACTGACCGGAATCCGTGCCGGAGAACTCGACCAGGACAACAACTATCCGCCCGATTCCATCAACGGCATCATCGTCCAAAAATTGAGGGACTCCGCGCTCCGGAAGAAGAACTTCCTCGTTGTCAGCAGCGCTGAGGACGACAGCAGCGCTGAGGAGAGCGAAACGTAGCGGCGGCGGAATTCGAAGCCGTGATCTCATACGATTCCGGCATGGGTTTAGAGTGCCGGGATCGACGTCATCGTAGTCCTTTTCTTTTTGCGTCTTCTTTGTTCACGTCTGTGGATGGTGTGGATTACTCCGTCCCGTCCATGCCGTTTTTCCCCTCATGGTCAAACAACTCAGCCGCCATCGGGGCCACAGGATCAAGTCAGTATCCAGCCACCATCCACGTCCACCG
>JASJYE010000061.1 GCA_030123645.1 Candidatus Hydrogenedentota bacterium
CGGCGTCAGCGGCTGTAACTAAGGCCCGCAGGAACGGGAGATTAGCGTCTTTCCGGCGGTAATCGAGCCTCGTTTTGAATTCTTGATACATTTCGGGATCATTAAGCCGTACGCCGAGTGATGATGAGAAGCCCTATCAAGAGAGAGCCGTTAAACGAGCCCTCGAGGAGATTCAAATCGACCCCTGTTGATCTGGCAAGATGAATGGGCCAATCGTAGTAACCGGGCGATTCGTTCCGCGCGCAACATGCACCGATGAAGCACTTCGGATTAGGCTCGGACACCGCTGTAGACTCCATCGAGATCCGATGGCCCGATGGTTCAACGGAAGTCATGAAGGATCCCGCGATCAATATGTACCACTTGGTCAGTTCTTCGACCGCTCGACAAGGTATACGGCCTTAACTCTATCTATATACGTATCTGAAGCTTAGTTGTATCTCCGAGGGTTCAGCAAAATTCCCCCTCCGCAGGTGATTTTCTAGTCACACTTTAAGCCTCTCGCGACACTACTCACTATAGCAACGATTCCCCGACGACCTGGAGAATTACGGCATGTCTGGCTCGCATTTGGCAATCACAACGTCAGCGTCTTCCACACGCTCGACCCCCAGCCGCCATGCGCTCATCAATGTCCGCAGTGTGTTGCGGGTGCTGTGCGCCGATGGTGATACGGTCGGCTCCAGCGATAACCGGGGCGCCGCCTTTGTCGCCACCGCCACGTCGAAGGCGGTGGAGGGCTGGTCCTCTTCGCTGGCTCGAATGTGAAACCGCAATCACTCAATCGCCGGTTTCTGGCGACCGACAGTTCGCTGCTGCCGGGCGAGATCTTGCCGATGGAGAACAGGGCACGCCTCGCTTCGGAGGCGTTGCCGATGGATCTGGCACTGACCGAGCACCCACTTGCACAGCCGCTACGCGAATTGCAGCGGAGCTCTCGCCACACCTTGCCGGCTTATCCCGGCGCATCGCCCGGATAGCTCGCCGTCTCGCTACGGAATCCGGCGCGCACGCGTGCCTTAGGGCGCTGCCATTCCTTGATTTACACGGTCGGCGTATGCGATACTCCGGGCCGTTTAGGTCGCCGGTCGCCGGTCGATCTGACAGATGTGAATGTTGACGTTTCCTTTCGATTTGACAGCCCAGCGCTTATACGCATATGGGCTGTGCCTGAAAGCGAGGAGCCGCACGCTGGAGTGACGGGCACGTGAATGCACCGGGCGCCGCCCGCAACAATCAAGGACAGAGCGCATGGCCATCAGGATCGGCATCAACGGCTTCGGCCGCATCGGTCGCAACGTGTTCAGGGTGCTGCACGAGAGTGACGACTTCGAGGTCGTGGCAATCAACGACCTGACCGACGCAAAGACACTCGCACACCTTCTCAAGTACGACAGCAACTACGGTCCCTTTGCCGGTACCGTCGAGGCAAAAGAGCAGTCGATGGTGGTCGACGGAACCGAGATCGCTATTACGGCCGAGCGCGACCCGGCAGGTCTCAAATGGGGAGGGATGGGCGTCGAGGTGGTGCTCGAATCGACGGGGGTGTTCCGGTCGAAAGACCAATGCATGCTCCACGTGCAGGCCGGCGCGAAGAAAGTTCTGCTCAGCGTGCCGCCGAAGGACGAAGTGGACGCGATCATCGTGATGGGGGTGAACGACGGGACGCTCAAGCCCGGCGACGAGGTCGTCTCGAACGCAAGCTGCACGACAAATTGCCTCGCTCCGATCGCAAAGGTGCTGCATGAAAATTTTGAGATTAAGCGGGGCCTCATGAACACCATCCACGCATATACGAGCGACCAGCCGCTTCAAGACGCGCCCCACAGTGACCTTCGCAGGGCACGCGCGGCGGCGGAGTCCATTATCCCCACAACCACCGGCGCGGCCCGTGCTGTCGGTCAGGTCTTGCCCGAATTGAACGGAAAGTTAGACGGCTTCGCGATGCGCGTCCCGATCGCGGTGGGTTCCGTCGTCGATTTGACGGTTGAGCTCGGAAAAAATGTGAGCGCTGATGACGTAAACGCCGCGATGAATACCGCCGCACAGGGCCCGCTCAAGGGCATCCTCGAATATTGCGTGGACCCGATTGTCTCGCGGGACATTGTAGGGAATGCCCACTCCAGCATATTCGACTCTGGATTGACGACCGTCATTGACGGTAACTTCGTGAAGGTGGTTTCGTGGTACGACAACGAGTGGGGCTATTCCAACCGCTGCGTCGACCTGCTTCGGAAGATGGCCGGCTGACTCGTTATCATGCGCAAGTTGGGCCTCGAAGATCTCGATGTCTCAGGCAAGCGCGTACTCCTGCGCGTCGACTTTAATGTGCCTCAAAACGAGGACGGCACAGTCCGCGATGACACGCGCATCCGCGGGGCGCTAAGAAGCATCGAGTACATTCGTGAACACAACGGCAAGCTCGTGTTGATGTCGCATCTCGGGAGGCCGAAGGACCCCGCCAAGGCCGAGACGGACGATGAACGCGCCGCGATCGAAACGGCCAATGCGAAGCTGAAGCTCGACCCCGTGGCGCACCGGCTCCGCGAGTTAATCGGCGGTACGGTGATCAAGGCCGACGCTGTCGTGGGCGCGAAAGTCGAGGCCACCGTCGAAGCTCTCCAGCCGGGCGATATCCTCCTGCTCGAGAATACACGCTTCCATCCCGGCGAGACGAGAAATTCGCCGGAATTGGCCGCGGCCTTGGCCAAGCTCGGCGACGTCTACGTGAGCGACGCGTTCGGCGCCATCCATCGCGCCCACGCCTCGACGGAAGGGATAGCGCACCACTTTAAGCAGCGGGCCGCGGGCTTCCTCTTAGCCGCGGAAATCGAGTATTTCGACAAGATCCTGAACGACCCTGAACGGCCGCTCGCGGCGATCCTGGGCGGCGCCAAGGTTTCGGATAAAATCGGCGCGATCGTTAACCTACTCGAACTCGTCGATCTGCTGATCATCGGAGGGGGTATGTGCTTCACATTTTGGAAGGCGCAGGGTCATTCGATCGGCGATTCGCTCGTAGATGAGGAGGGAATCGACACTGCACGGGCGATAGTGGCAAAAGCGCAGGAGAAAGGTGTAGAATTATTGCTCCCTGTCGACGCGGTTGTGGCCGACCGGTTTGCGGCCGACGCCGCCACGAAAGTAGTCGGTCTGGGAGCAATCGAACCCGGTTGGATGGGGCTCGATATCGGCCCGGAGACCGTTGAGCGCTTCTGCGAGGCCCTCCGGCGCGCCAAGACCGTAGTCTGGAACGGCCCATTGGGCGTATTCGAGATGGCGCCCTTCGAGGCGGGCACGCGCGCCATCGGCGAGTTGTTGGCAGAGGGCGACATGCTAAGCGTCGTCGGTGGGGGCGACACCGTCGCTGCGATAGCGAAATTCGGCCTCGCGGACAAGATGTCGCACGTGTCCACCGGCGGCGGCGCGTCGTTGGAAATGTTGGAAGGACGAGAATTACCTGGGTTGGCGGTACTCACGGACGCGCCGTGAGTGCGATCGCCGGCACGGTATTGGAACGGCCCCTATCTCGGGTGCGCGCGATCACCGGCGGCATACTGGGATTCGGGTCAGAAAAAAAGGACTAGGTGATACAGTGACGGTTACGAAGGAACGCAAAGCGGCTATAGTTAAGGAGCACGCGAAACACGAAGGCGACACTGGCTCGCCTGAAGTGCAGATCGCGTTGCTCACGGAAAGCATTGACAGCCTCACCGAGCACTTCAAGATTCACAAGAAGGATTTTGCAGGCCGGCGCGGGCTGCTCCAGCAGGTCGGGCAACGCCGCAATCTGCTGAATTATCTGCGCAATAACGATATCGAACGCTACCGCGCCATCGTCAACGCGCTCGGAATGAGAAAATAGTCGCATCGCCGTTTCATCGAGAATCATGGATCGAAACGGCGCCTCATAGACGAACGATACAAAGCAAATCAGTTGGAACGTGGTGGGAGACGTTCCTGAACTTGGTTTCGACGCGCGAGTTGTGTCAAACCGAATGAATGGAGCTCTCTAACATGCATACCACTTCAGTGACGATCGGTTCATCCGAACTGATCTTCGAAACCGGCCGCATTGCAAAACAGGCCCACGGCAGCGTCTTGGTCACCTGCGGCGAAACCATGGTCCTCTCTGCCGTGACCGTCTCACCCACTGCCAGGACCGGCCAAGATTTTTTCCCGATGACGGTGGACTACCGGGAAAAGGCCTATGCGGCCGGCAACATCCCCGGCAACTTCTTCCGGCGCGAGGCGCGGCCCAGCGAGCGCGAAATCCTTACCTGCCGTCTGACGGACCGGCCGATGCGCCCACTGTTTCCCAAGGGTTTCATGAACGAAACGCAGGTCTGCCAATCGGTGTACTCGGCGGACAACATCCATGACCCCGACGTCCTCTCCATCAACGCAGCCTCCGCAGCGACGCATATCTCGAAAATTCCCTTCGATGGCCCCATAGGCGCAGTGCGGATGGGGCTCATCAACGATGAACTTGTCGTGAATCCCGCCATTGATGACATGGATGAGAGCTCTTTGGACCTCGTAGTCGCCGGGACCCGCGACGCGATCGTCATGGTTGAGGGCTCGGCGCAGTCGGTTCCTGAGGCCAAGATGCTGGAGGCGCTGGAATTCGCACATGAGCAAATCAAACGCATTATCCAGGCGATCGAGGAGCTTCGCGACAAAGCGGGTGTTGAAAAGATGCCGTTTACACCCCCGGAACCCGACGAAGAAATCGTGAAAGACGTCGAGGCCGTAATCGTAGACGGAATGAAGTCGGCGTTGAGCATTGCAGGAAAGCAGGAGAGGTCTGAGGCCATAACCGCCCTGCGCGAGCAGGTCGAGGAACAGTTGACCGAGAAGTACGGCAAGGAGCGCTTTGACGAAGTCGCCTCCGAGGCCTTCGATGTCTTCAGCGCGGTCGAAAAACGGCTCATGCGTGGCGCGCTCATCGAAACGAATATCCGTATCGACGGCCGGGGACTCGATCAGGTGCGTCCGATCACGATTGAGCTCGGCATCCTCCCGCGTGCGCACGGCTCGGCCCTGTTCACCCGGGGCGAGACCCAGGCCATCGTCACCGCCACACTCGGCACCAGCCGCGATGAACAGCGAAGCGACGAATTGGTCGGAGATGTCTTTTCCCGCTTCTTCCTGCACTACAATTTTCCGCCCTGGTCCGTCGGCGAAACCCGCCGGATCATGGGACCGGGACGGCGCGAAATCGGGCACGGCAAGCTGGCGGAGCGCGCGCTGCAGTCGGTCATTCCGCCGGAGGAGGACGAGGAGGGCAACTTCTTCCCCTACACGGTGCGTATCGTATCCGAGATTACCGAGAGCAATGGTTCGAGCTCGATGGCCTCGGTCTGCGGCGGAAGCCTGAGCATGATGGACGCCGGTATTCCAACGGCGGCGCCGGTCGCAGGAATCGCCATGGGTCTGATTAAGGAAGGCGATGAAGTGCGCATCCTGACGGACATCCTCGGGGACGAGGACCACCTCGGCGACATGGATTTCAAGGTCTGCGGCACGCGTGAGGGGATCACGGCCTTTCAGATGGACTGCAAGATCGCGGGCGTAACAAGCGAGATCATGCAGCGGGCCCTGGAACAGGCCAAGGTGGGGCGCGATCATATCCTCGACAAGATGGCCGAGGCGATTGCCGAACCCCGGCCGGAGCTGTCGAAGTACGCGCCGCGGATTACGACCATTAAGATCCCGGTCGATAAGATTCGCGAGGTCATCGGGCCGGGCGGCAAGGTCATCCGCGAGATCCAGGCGGCCACGGGCGCGGACATCAACGTCGAGGATGACGGCACAATCGCTGTGGCCTGCGCGGATTCGGAAGGCGCCGAGGCGGCCATCGAGATGATCCAGAATCTCACGGCCGAGGCGGAAATCGGCGCGGTTTACCACGGGACCGTCACGCGTCTTATGAACTTCGGCGCCTTCGTGAACATCATCGGCAGTCAGGAGGGCCTCGTTCATATTTCCGAGCTGGAACTCGGCCACGTCAATGAGGTCCAGGACGTCGTAGATGTGGGGGACGAAGTCGACGTGAAGGTCATCGAAATTGATGACATGGGCCGCATTAATCTCTCAAAAATACAGGCAGACGTCGAAATGGGCCGGATCTCACAAGAGGACTACGATAAGGCCAAGAGTTCCAGGCCCCCGAGGCGTGAACGGAGCGATCGAGGCGGCGATCGAGGCGGCGATCGCGGCGGTCGCGGACGCAGGCCTGAGCGTGGCGGTCGCGGCGGAGGCCGGCCGAGGCGGTAAATTGGGCGTCATCCGCAGATCCAATGGGAGGCTGAGAGTGTATCGATGAAGGACGCCACGCACATGCAATTAAGCCCTACCGTGCGTACGCTGCCCAACGGCCTTACGGTCGTGATGGAGCACCTGCCCTATGTTCACTCGGTGTCGGTTGGTGTCTGGATCAAGACCGGCTCGGCCGACGAAAGCGCCGCGCAGGCGGGCATCTCGCACTTTCTGGAGCACCTTTTCTTCAAGGGGACTCAAACGCGGACGGCCCGCGAGTTGATGGACGCTATCGAGAGCCGGGGCGGTCATCTGAACGCGTTTACGACGCGAGAGCATACCTGCCTTTTCGCGAAGACGCTCAACCATCACGGGCGGACGGCGATCGCCATCCTGGCCGACATCGTGAAGCACTCGACCTTCTGCGACCTCGAGAAGGAGCGCAACGTCATCCTTGAGGAAATAGCGTCGGGTAAGGACACGCCGGACGAGTACATCTACGACCTTTTGTCGGACCAAACCTGGCCTGGCCACCCTCTCGGACGGCCGATCGCAGGCTATGAGGAGACCGTCGCCCGGACGACCCTCGATGACGTGCGGAACTATAAAGACGCCCGCTATCACCCACAGAATATGTACGTGGCGATGGTGGGGAATTTTGACCAGGACGAATTTTTTGCGCAGATCTCCGACGAATTCGGCGCGCTGACGCCGCAGGACGTATCGAACAACGGATCCGCGCCGTCATTCAACGCGGGCCTGCGCTTAGAGAGCCGCCCCATCGCGCAGAACCATTTCGCGTGCGCCTTTCCAAGCGTGGGCATCCGCGATCCGGAGCGATACGTTTTCGACATGCTAAGCAGTACGCTCGGCGGAGGTTCGACCTCGCGTCTGTTTGAAACCATTCGCGAACGGGAAGGCCTCACCTACGCGATCTACTCGTTTAACAGCATGTATCTCCACGCGGGCGTCCTCGGGATGTACGCCGCCGTGGCGCCTGAGAACCTCCAGCGCACGATCGACCTATGCGTGGACGAAATGCACAAGCTTCAAGACGCGCCCATGCCCGAGGAGGAGCTCTTGAGCAATCGCGAACAGCTAAAGGGCGGCTTGCTGCTCGCCCTCGAGGGCACGTTCAATCGTATGGCGCGCATGGTGCGCTCGCTCATGATTTTTGACCGTATCGTTCCCATCGACGAAATCCTTGCCGGGGTCGACGCCGTGACGGCGGAGGCTGTGCAGAAATCAGCGCAGAAAATGTTCACACAGGACCGCTGTGCGCTGGCCGTGCTCGGTCCATCGGGCGATACCCCGCCGAATGTGGCCTTGTAAGGGCGGGCTGAGGAGGCCTCGATGACCGGGCCCATAAAGGTCGATATTTTCCTCGAGCCTCACGCCGAGGACCTGCCGCTCCCTGGTTACGAGACCGAGCACGCCGCGGGGATGGACCTTCGCGCGGCAATCTGGGAATCCGTTGTCCTGGCCCCGCGGGAACGGCGCCTCTTGCCCACCGGAATCCGAATCGCCCTGCCGCCGGGGACCGAAGCGCAAGTCCGTCCGCGCAGCGGGTTGGCGGCCAAGTACGGCATCTCGATGGTGAACGCGCCGGGCACGATCGACGCAGACTATCGTGGCGAGATCAAGGTGCTCCTCATTAACCATGGGAGCGAGCCGTTCACAATCAATCGGGGCGATCGGATAGGCCAGATGATCGTCGCGCCGGTCGTCCGGGCCGAATGGCGCAAGGTAGACTCCCTCGACGAGACCTCTCGCGGCTCCGGCGGCTTTGGTCACACCGGAAAGTAACTTCGCTCAAACCTTCAGTAGTAGCCGCGGGGCCGGGCCCTTGAGATGAATGTGTCGATCCGCGCTCGATTCCCACACCGGCGAGTAGTGGCGGCAAATCTGGTCGATTAAGTCCCCTATGTCGAAACCCATGAACCGTTTTTCGGGACCGTCGAAACCTTTCGCGCGTATCCGCGCGAGACGCCAGCGGGCGGCCTGGCTGCGCGTTCGCGTCCCTCGCGCGTTCCTCCGGTGCGCCCGGATCTGGGCTCCGCTATTCAGAAAGAGTGCGTGAAGCAGATTCGACGGCGGGCTGTCCCCCTCGACGGTTGCATGCAACGCCTCCCACACTTTGCAGGATTCCCAGAGGTATCCTTGGTGATAAAGATCTATTCCGAAGAGATAGTCTTCACTCTCGTACCACTGCTCGGGGTCCATTTGTGCATAGTCTTTCAACTTCCCATACGAGTGGCCCCGCTTGTCCCGGCGTGGATGAGGGTTCAGGCCCCGAACATAGCGATACCCAGGAAGCTCGCGATCTTCGCACAGGCGCGGCGCCTCCAACCAGACCGGCTCGGGCTCGCACTGCTGCGGCGCATCGATGACTCTCATTGCGCTGGAATCGGAGTTAGTCATAAAAGCCTCCCGCGCCCAAGTGATCGGTTCCGAGCAGGGCGATAGACGTATACTCCTATATTACGTGCAACTTTCTTTAGTGTATTTTACGGAAAAACTCGCAAAGAGTCAATGTGAAGCCCTCGACGGCGAGGACTCATCGCCATTGGGTCCCTCGTACGGCGCCTCAGGAAACGAGCCACCATGACGCGACCTTTCAAGGCACACCGCTGTCCCTTCCCGCTGGGGAATCGTGTCTATCGTTTCATTCGCCTGAAGTCCGCCGACATAAAAGCGCTTCCTTTAAGAATATACGTGTGTTGTCTTAACTCGAAGCGTTATCCTTTGTTCTACGAGTGGCTCAACGGGGGATGCCGAGATCGCAGCGCCGGATAGCGCCCCGCCACTCCCTTGAGGAGAAACAATTCAATGGAAAGCGAGCCGGTTTCGCAGAGCGGTCCGCAGAAGGGATCAAAGGCTTCATCGGGCCGCGGCAGACTGCTCCTCTTTGCGCTGGCAATCGTTGCACTGATTGTGATTTCACAGGTCGTGGATGTGCAGGACATGCTCGGCAACGCTATGGACAAGGTCAAAGACCTCGGCTGGCTGGGCTATCTGCTCTTCGCCGTCCTCTATGTCGCGGCGACGGTCCTCTTCCTCGCACCTACCGTCCTGACGTTCGGGGCGGGCGCTGTCTATGGCGTGGCCGCGGGGACCGTTCTCGTCTCGGTGTCGTCGATGCTTGGCGCCTGCACGGCCTTTTTGCTGGGCCGGCACCTTGCGCGGGAAGCCATCGCGGCTAAGGTCGAGGGCAACGTGAAGTTTAAGGCGATCGACGACGCTGTCCGAAAACAGGGCTGGAAGATCGTCGGCTTAACGCGCTTGTCGCCCGTATTTCCGTTTAGTCTGCTGAATTATATGTACGGCCTCACTCCTGTGTCGTTCCGCCACTATTTCTTCGCCTCATGGATCGGTATGCTACCGGGCACGGTCATGTACGTATATCTCGGCACAGCCGGAGAAAGCCTCGTCACGCTCGGTGCAGAAGGACGCGAACGCACGACCGGAGAGTGGGCCCTCTTGGCAGTCGGACTCGTCGTAACGATAATCGTGACGCTGTTCGTGACCCGGCTCGCGAGTAAGGCCCTGGCCGATGCTGTCGAGCCGGATAACGGCGAACGCACCGATTGATGGATCCGCCGGCCACGACGCACACGTTGGTCTAAAAAGGGGAGAACGCGATGTCCAATGCTGCACCCGTCACCATCGAGCCGATGGATGAGCACAACCAGGCCTTGCTGGGGCACGTGCATCCTGCCGGCTGGACGAATCCTGAGCCCGCCGCGAAGTACAATATCGTGGTCGTTGGCGGCGGACCGGCGGGACTGATCGTAGCCGCCGGCGCGGCGGGGCTCGGGGCAAAAGTCGCCTTGATCGAAAGGCATTTGCTTGGGGGGGATTGCCTAATCGTCGGCTGTGTCCCGTCCAAGTGCATAATCCGGTCCTCAAGGT
>JASJYE010000384.1 GCA_030123645.1 Candidatus Hydrogenedentota bacterium
CGGAGACGTGTCTGTCCCTTTTTTGCGGACATATTAAGAATTGCTTCCTTAACAGTCGGGTAGGGTGGGTCTTGACCCACCGATTCGTGAGGCGATCGCCGCTTCTAGAGATTCCCGCCTTCGCGGGAATGACGTGGAGGGGAGCCTTAGGAGCTACGGGAGCTTTGGAGGCGCAGGTAGCCGCCCCGGCTTCGAGCGGTGGGGCGGGCCCAGGACATCGCCCATCGCTCTCGGGCATCTTCGAATCCCTGCTGCGAATGCGACCACATGGACACCATTGGAGAAAAGTTAGCGGCGGCGCGGTTCAGCTTGGATTTTCTCTTTTAGCGATCACTGATTAACTCTGTTGGGGTTGGCCTGCGGCGGCGCATGGTATCCGGCGTTTTGGGGTATCTCAAGGCGTTCAGGGTTCGAGCCACTTGGGCGAGAAGGTCTTGGGCAGGCGTGTGATGTCGAGGAGGGTGGCCTGCAGGCGCTTCTTACCAAACCGGTGGTTCCGGTTGGTGAGGCGGTGCGGGCTGCGGAATTCCCAGACGATTTCGTTTTCGGGCGTAACCTCGAACGCGCGTCCCTGGCAGGCCTCGTTGATGAGCGTGTTCCCGTTGGGCAGGCGCGCGACGTTGCCGCACACGGGCGAATTTAGCGCTTCGTCCTCGGCCTGGCCGTAGGCCCACACGAGGTCCTGGGTGAAGGGGTCGATCTCTAATACTTTGGACATGCCGGCGTTGCCCAAGTTGTCGAAAAGAAGGATATTTCCGTTGTCGAGCAGGGTCGGGTCGTGCTGCCGGAACCACTGGCCGGACAGTGCCCACACGATCGACCGCTTATCGAGGTCTACAACGGCCACGATCCCCAGTTCGCGAATGGACACGAGGAAGTTCCCGCGCTTGAAGATGGGAGACGTTGCTTCCAGGCTACCGTCGAGGTATTTCAATGCGTTCGTATGCAGCACCTCGCCTCCCTTGTACGGGGACTGCAACAGCGGCGCGTAGGGCGAGTTATGGAGGCATTCGAGAATGCTCACTCTCTGGACTTCGGCTCCGTCCGGGCTCAAGATGGTGATGAAGTCGTCAAACACGGGCCGGCCACTTTTGAACCAGTCGAAAGTGACGAGCCGTTGGGTGAGCGTGAAGATCCTGCCGTCTGCGTGTACGAAGAGGTCATGGTGCGCGCGGTTGCGGTTCTCCCAGAGCAGATTCGAGTCTTTGTCGACCTTGAAAATACCGAGCGTCTCGAAGATCGCGATCACATCGCCGTTCTCGAAAACATACGCGCGGCGCCAGAAGTCGGCGATGTTGCCGTCTGGCCTCGGCCCCGGCCAAAGGTCCTCGAAGGCATAGCGCCATGTGTGCAGGACCGCGCCGCCCATGTCCATCAAGTATGCCTCTGGCGCGTGGCCGGAGGTGTAGAGGTTCAGCGCGCCGTAGGCCCTATCGGGATCGTACACCGTAATGCCGTGCTCATCGGCCGCCTCGACGTAGGCCGACAGGTAACCCAGCGCGGTGAGCCGCTCGAGCTGCTCGGGGGACATCGCCCCATTGATATCCAGCGCATCGGTCCCGGGCGTGTTCGCGGCCAGGGCCGCGGCATCGCGTGGCGGCGCGTCGGCGAGGGGATCGAGCGGCGCCTCGTAGGGCGCCCTGAGCACAGCGTGCCACTGGAAGCCCGCGAAGAACGCCGCCGCGCCAAGGGCCAGCAGTCCTGCGACACCTATCGTCCATTTACCCATCCGCACAGCCTCATTCGCGATTCAGTCGGAATTCACTGCTGTCTAGCGGCCGACCACGCTTCGCCCCTCCTTTTTGTACTTCTCCAGCAGGGCACTAAGTTCTTTGACGACATCGGGGTGTTCTTGATACACGTTGACTTTCTCGGCGATATCCTGTTCGAGGTCGTACAACTGAAGCGGTGGCAGGTTTCTCTTTCGGGCCTCCGCCTGCGTTGGCGGACTCCATCCGCCTGAGCCGGGGCACAGCGCCAGTTTCCATTTGCCTTGACGGATTGAGAATGAACCGTCGCCGGCATGGTGCACTGTCGCTTCGCGAATGGGTTGGTTCCGCGGCTCCCCCAGTAAGGCCGGAAGGATGTCATAGCTGTCTTCGCCGGCATTGTCCGGAAGTTTAGCTCCGGTAATGCTTGCGCACGTGGCCATAAGGTCGGTGAGACAGATTGTTTCGTCTGACTTTGTGCCGGCGTCAACCTTTGTGGGCCATCGAACGATAAACGGGATCCGGTGACCGCCTTCGAAGATATCGGACTTGTATCCGCGGTAGACGTAGCTCGGGTAGTGTCCTTTTTCGATCATCGCCTCGACGCCGATGTAGGGGGCGCATCCGTTGTCCGCCGTGAAGACGACGAGGGTGTCTTCCGCGAAGCCCTTGCGGTCGAGGGCGTTCAACACTTGGCCAACTGCGTCGTCTACCTGAATGACGAAGTCACCGTATGCACCAAGACTGCTTCTGCCCTGATATTCCTTGGAGGGCAGGATCGGTATGTGGGGCGCGCTCAAGGGCATGTAGACAAAGAAGGGCCTGTCTTTTGATTGCGCCTCAATGTATTGAACCGTCTTGCGCGTGATCTCCGGCAGAACGTCGATCGCTTCGAAGTCCTCGTGGGCCGGGCCGTTGTTGTTTCCGTCGAAAGACAAGAAATCCTTTTCCGTCGTACACTCGCCGACAAAGCGATCGTTTTGTATGTAGATGAACGGATGCATGTCGAGAGACGCTGAAATGCCGTAGAAGTAATCGAAGCCGATTGATAAGGGGCCGTTCTCGATGGTCCCTCGCCAATCGACGTTGGCGATATACCCTCTCCGGTCAACGTTTAGGCCTCCTTCTCCTACGGCTTTCCCGTCCTTGGTGGGAAGATCCATGCCAAGGTGCCACTTGCCGATGCATGCCGTGTTGTAACCACCTGCGCTGAGCAGGGAGGCCACCGTCATCCGATCAGGCTCGATCAGGTGCCTGCTATAGCCCCATAGAACGCCGCGCTTCA
>JASJYE010000385.1 GCA_030123645.1 Candidatus Hydrogenedentota bacterium
TCAGTTGTGAGCATGAAGTCGTTAAGGAAGAGGAAGTCACGGGTGCCACCGCCAAACTCGTTTGGGGGTGTGCGGTGCCGGCTTCGAAGGCACCCCAAAACGAGTTTGGCGCCGGAACGTCCGGTCTCGTATTGGCGCCCGTTTCCGAACGACGGCGCGGTAGCAGCGAAGGTATCAGTATAATCTTAAAATGCTCTATGATCGTCGGGAGGCCGATCATCGATCCGATCGGAAGAGAAGGCGAATTTAAATATTTGAAGGGAAAATACGCTCGAACTTATGATGGATCTAGTCACATCGAGGTGCGCTGATAGTATCGTGGCGTAGCCTGCAGATGATGCGCGCGTCAGGGCGGCATGGACCGCGCTACCTTGGTAGTCGCAAGTCAAGGCATTTCATTTCTCGTTCGTTTCGAGTGTAGAGCAAGCCGTGTGAAAGAATTGGCGGCGTCCGCACAGGGCGGCGCAGAACGCGTGCACGGGACTTTTCGATGTAGCCTTCGGGGCTCACTTCGATAAGAGCGAGGAACCCGCTCTCGCCGATCGCAATCAGATTGCCATCGGCCATGAGAAACGAAGCGCGGCCGAGGCCCTTGGCTGCCGTCCACATCACTTTCCCCGTTAAGAACTCGATGCATCTGAAGTTGGAACCCCGCTCGTGCCGGCCATCCATCCCATAAAGGTAGCCCTCGTGATAAACGCTGGTCGCCCAATGGCTCTGCATGGCGAAGCGATCCTTCCAAACTTCCTTCAGCCCGCCGGGTTCCAGTTTCAGCGCCACAGCTCCAATACCATAAGTGGCCGATAGAAAAACCACATCGTCTATCAGCACCGGAGTCGCAGCGATGGCCGATTCGCGTATCCTCGACCGGAACGGATAGCGATACCGTATCGCGCCGGTCTTCGCTTCAAGAACCAGCAAGCCGTCGGCGGTGTGGAAAATGGCCAGCCGTTCACCGTGAACGGTCGCGACAATAGGCGTCGAATAGCTGGCCTCATCGTTGCTTGATTTCCACTCCGTCTCGCCCGTGTCTTTGTCGAAGGCGACGACGCCGGCCCCGTTTGGACCGCCGACATTGAGGAGGACAAGATTGCCCTCGATGACCGGGGCCGTCCCAACGCCGAAGAAGCCCTGAGGAACCATGTACTCTTTATTCACGGGCCGCTGCCAGAGGAGTTCGCCCGTTTGAAAGTCGAGGCAGGTGAGCATGCCTTCCGCCCCGTAGGTGTAGACGCGGTTATCGTCGATCGTCGGCGAAGAACGCGGACCGCCGTTGTATCCATACCGGTCGACGTATCGAGTCGGATACCTCCCTTTCCAAATGACCTCCGAGCCATCTTCCGCATTGACGCATTCAATGACCTCGTGGTCGTCCACGCGATGGAAGATGACCAATTTTCCGTCCGAGACAACGGGCGCGCCGTAGCCCTCGCCGACGGGCCGATCCCAGAGGGTGGGAGGCCCATCGGCGGGCCACTCCGTCAACAGACCAGTCTCGCAGGACGTGCCGTTGCGGCGCGGACCGAGAAACATCGGCCAATCCTCACCGTCTCGCGGACGTCGACCCTCTTGCGTCTTCCTAAGACCCGGTTCATTGTCTTCGCTAAGTTCGCCTGTATCTAGGCCTTTCGCAACACCGCCATATGCAGTCAGTTCATATCGAGATTCTTCGTTTTCATCAACGAATGATTCACTCGTTCGTGAAACCTCAGATGAACAGGCAAGAGCTGCGCCCACCAGTAACGCCGCCAATCCCAATTTTATAATATCGCTCTTCATGTGGTCCGAGAATTCTATGTGCTGCAAGCCGCGACCAGCGGGCTTCGAAAATATGGCCGGGCGCCATTGCGCCGATTGGCGAAGGGGGCCGCTATTCGTAAACGATGACGCCCCGGGCGTTGAGGCCGTTGACCATATCCTCGAAGGCCTGGGGCGCTTCGTCGATCGAGTAGGTCTTTGTGATCATGCCCTCGAGGTCCAGCTTGCCCGCGGTGTAAAGGTTGAGCATCTTCGGAAAATCGATCCCCGGATTCGCGCTGCCGTACATGCAGCCGCACAGCGTCTTCGCGAAGAGGGGAAAGGTAAAGGGATCGAGGCTAAACTTGCCGCCCATTTTTCCCATGCCGACGATGGTGCATTTGCCGCCGTTTCGCGTCGAGGCATAGGCCTGCTCCATCACCGGCCCGAGCCCTATGGCCTCGAAGGCGTAGTCCGCGCCTCGCCCGCCTGTGAGCCCTCTGATTTCCCTCGCTACCTTGTCATGCGCCTTCACGAGATGTGTCGCGCCGAATTTCTTGGCCATTTCCAATTTGTCTTCGTTCAGGTCGACCGCAATGATGCGTTCCGCGCCCGCGAGCACCGCTCCCTGAATCACGGAAATCCCCACCCCGCCGCAGCCGAAAACCACTACGGATGAACCCGGCTCCACCTCCGCCGTATTGAGGACCGCCCCCACACCGGTCGTAACGGCGCAGCCCACCAGCGCCGCCACCTGCATGTTTATGTCCGGATCGATTGGAACCACGCACATAGATGGCGTCACCACGTATTCAGCCATACAGCCCATCCCGCTCATGACGGGAATGTCCGTATCGCCATCGTGCAGGCGGTGCGTGCCGTCTAACTGCGACCCCGCTCCGAGGATATTTTTCCTCTCGCAGAGGTATGCCTCGCCCCGCAGGCAATGAAAGCAGTCCCGGCAGTTGGGCACGAAGGCGAGGACCACAGGGTCTCCCGGCTTGACATTCGTCACGCCCTCGCCGATTTCCTCGATTACCCCCGATCCTTCGTGGCCAAGGGCCATGGGGTAGGAATTGGGAAAAGTATCGTTCACTATGGACAAGTCGGAGTGGCAAACCCCCGTGGCCGACATCTTGATCTTCACTTCGCCCGCCTTCGGGGCGTCTAAGGTCATCTCACGGACCTCAATCTTGTTGAGTTCAGGAGCAAATACGACTTTCATAGGAAAAATTCACCTTTCT
>JASJYE010000386.1 GCA_030123645.1 Candidatus Hydrogenedentota bacterium
GGGGACACCTTCGGGGAAATGTCGCTTTTGACCGGCATGCCGCGCAGCGCGAGTGCTGTCGCCCTCGAGAGGTGCAATATTTTCGCGCTCGATGAGGCGGTGTTTCAGAAGCTGTTGACGAAGCGTGTCGCGGTTCAGATGCTGCTTAATCTGGGGCGAATGTTGGGGAGACGCCTGAAAGAGGCGAACCACACGATTCGGGAGTTGGAGGACCGCTGAGTTTCATTTTCCGGGGGTGCCGGTTCTCGCGCCATTGTGAGCGCCACCTATGGCCTTAACGCAATCGAAACGGGTCCTCGTTATCGGATTGGATTGTGCCGCGCCGCGTTTTGTCTTTGGGCCGGAGGGCTTCGATCTGCCGAATCTGCGCCGCTTGATGGCGTCGGGCTGCTGGGGGAGACTGCGAAGCTGCGACCCGCCTATCACCGTTCCGGCGTGGTCGTGCATGATGAGCGGCAAAGACCCCGGGACCTTGGGGATTTACGGCTTCCGCAACCGCCGCGATCGCTCGTACGACCCCATGGCCATCGCCACGGGGGCCGATGTGCGAGAGCCGCGCGTCTGGGACATTCTCTCTGAAGCCGGGAAGAAGGTGGTGCTCATAGGTGTGCCGCAGACCTTTCCTGTGCAGCCGGTCAACGGATGCCTCGTCTCTGGACTTCTGACGCCGGATACAAGTTCTACCTTTACCTTTCCGGCAGAACTCGGGCGTGAGCTGCTGGATGCCGTGGGCGATTACATCATCGACGTCCCGGAATTCCGCACGGACGACAAGGAGGGGCTGCTGGAGCGGATTCACGCGCTGATGAACAACCGCTTTGACGTCGCAAGCTATCTCATGGGCGCGAAGGCTTGGGACTTTTTCATGCTCGTGGAGATGGGCGTGGACCGTTTGCATCACGCGTTTTGGAGCCACGCCGACGCGTCTCACCCGAAGCACGAGAGCGGCGGCCCCTATGCGGAGGTGGTGCGGGAATATTACCAGGAGTTGGACGGCCGCATCGGGGAGCTGTGCGCCCAGGCCGGGGATGACACGGCCGTTCTTGTCGTATCCGACCACGGGGCGAAGGCGATTCACGGGGGGGTCTGCGTGAACCAATGGCTGATTGAGGAAGGCTATCTGGTACTCGAAGAGCCCCCCTCGGCGCCGGTCCCACTCGAAGAATGCCGGATCGATTGGGGCCGGACGCGGGCGTGGGGGTCGGGCGGCTATTATGCTCGGATCCATCTGAATGTACGCGGCCGCGAGCCCCTAGGAGTGGTCGATGCACTGGAAATTGAGGCTTTGCGCACTGAAATCGCTGGGAAAATCGAGGCCATGGCGGGTCCCAATGGAAAGTGCCTCGGCAATCGCGCATTGAAACCGGAAGAGATTTATGCCACCGTAACCGGCGTAGCGCCCGATCTGATTGTCTATTACGGGGACCTGCATTGGCGCTCGATCGGGCTTGTGGGCTGCGACAGCGTGTTCGCAGCGGAGAACGATACCGGCCCTGATGAGGCCAATCACGACTTTGATGGGATCTTTATCATGGAGGATGGCGCGGACCGTCGTGGTAAGTGCCTGAACGATTTGAATCTGCTCGACGTCGCGCCGACGATTCTGAGGCTCATGGGGGTGAAGATCCCCGCCGATATTCAGGGGAGGAGTATTGTGTAGGCGGCCATGGGGTAGCTGAATGACAGCTGCTGCTTCGATGGGGACTCGTTATGCTGGTTGCGGTAAATACGCTTGGAATTAAACCCGGTTGGGGCGGCGGCGAGGAGTTGTATCTACGGGAGGTGTTTGCGCAGATAGACGAGATCCAGCGTGCGACCGAGTTTGTCCTCATTACCGACGCAGATAATTTCGAGAGTTTCAATGGCCTAGAGAGAATCAAGGTGAAGGGGCCTCTAGGCTTGTCGCGGGCCATTTTCAAGTGCAAGGCGGACGCGCTTTTTTCGCCGATGCGCACGGCGCCGCGCAACTCCTCCGTGCCGCTGATCTTGCTGGTGATGGAGTTGTACTCTCTGAATAAGGACAAGGCCCCGAAGCGCTTATTCGGACAGTCTCCTCTGAAGAAAGCGAAGGAAACTTTGAGGGAGGCCGTTGCTATCGTCGTCCCTTCGGAGTTTATAAAACGTGAACTGCTCGAGCGTTTCGAGGTCCCGCTGAATAAGACCGTGGTCGCACCACTCGGGGTTTCGGAGGAATTCGCTATCCCTCAGAATTGTATCGTCGAGAAACCGTATTTTCTCGTCGTGGGAAGAATTTCGGAACGGAAGAACATTCCTATGCTGCTTGAGGCCTTCGAGCGCGTATCTTCGGACTTCCCGCACAACTTAGTTGTCGTCGGACAGCCAAGCGAACTCGAACCGGAGGACTGGGGGCCGCGGGTCGTGCGAATCGACCGGCTAGGCACGACGCAATTGGCTGGACTCTATCAGCATTCCGACTTGGTCATATGCCCGAGCCGCTATGAGGGTTCGGGCGTGCTTGTCCTGGAAGCCCTGAAAGCCGGGGCGCGCGTTGCGGTTGGGCGCGTGGGCGGCATTACGGAGGTGGCCGGGGACGCGCCGATTTTTTTCAACCCGGAGAGCGTCGATTCTCTTGTTGGGGCCATGCGAAGGGCCGTGGGGGAAAGCGCGGCCGACCGCGCACGGCGCCTGCGGTCGGCCAAGCAGGTCACGCATGATTTCACCTGGGAGAATACGGCCCTGCAAACGCTGTCCGCGTTTCGCCGTGTGATCGCCTCGGACTAGGGCACTTTAGGTTTATCTAGGCCCGCTTGCTGCTACTTCTCCGCCGGCCCGCGAAGGGTGCCAGTATGAGACCGGACGTTCCGGTACGAGGCAGGCAAGGAAAAGGAAATCATGGGTGCCACCGTCGAGCGGACCTTCCGGTCGGTATGAATAACCAGGGTGCCACCGCCAAACTTGTTTGGGGGTGTATGGTGTTGGCTTCGAAGGCACCCCCAAACGAGTTTGGCGGTGGC
>JASJYE010000387.1 GCA_030123645.1 Candidatus Hydrogenedentota bacterium
GGCATCGACCCCGTCGCCCTCGACGCGTGGGCTTTTGAATACTGCCTCGAACGCGGCCGGGACTACCCGAATTACCTGTACATGGCCGAAGAGAAGGGCAGCGGGAAGCTGGATTGGACGGACCGTGTCAAAGAGATCGTCGTGTAGGCGGCGCGCCCTCTAGTATTTTCGGAAAGGTATTATGGAAGCGGTTAAGAAACCAGACGACGCGCACATCAAGACTAAGAAGCTCCTCCGCATTACCAACGTGCGGTTGTTGAGCCAAGTGTTCTTTTTCGCCGTCTTTCTGATCTCGATCTGGCTGACCTGGACCTCGCGGCTCGAAGGCTATCCCGTCTCACGCATCTTGGAATTCGATCCCTTAGTCATGGTCGCAAACATCCTCAGCACGCACTATGTCTATCGATACCTCGGTTGGGGTCTGCTCATTATCGGGGTTACGCTCCTATTCGGCCGCGTATTCTGCAACTGGATTTGCCCCTACGGCACGCTGCACCAATTCGTCGGTTGGCTCTTCAACATCGGCACAGGCAAATCGCGCATTGAATCCAACCGCTACCGCGACATGTTCTATTTCAAGTACGCCATCCTGACCGTCATGCTCATTATGGCGGCATTCGGCTCGCTCCAGATCGGGCTCCTCGATCCCATTTGCCTTATGTACCGCACCTTCGCAACCGTCGTCGCCCCCGCCGTCGACATGGGGATCTCCAGCGCGTCCAATGCGATGGCCGCGGCGGGTCTCGATACCCAGCTGCTCGACAACCTGAAATTCGCTCCCGGCGTAGAGGCGCGCGTCTTCCTTGGCTCCTTCTGGATCGGCCTTGTGATGATCGGACTCGTCGGCGCGAACATCGTCATTCCACGTTTCTTTTGCCGGGTCCTGTGCCCACTCGGGGCCTTCCTTGGTGTCCTTTCGCGTTACTCGCTCTTTCGCATCAACCGCGATGTGCACAAATGCACCGACTGCAACCTCTGCCTGACCCGTTGTGAAGGCGCGGCCGACCCGATGGGCCAAGTCCGCTTGAGCGAGTGCTTCTCGTGCATGAACTGTATAGACGACTGCCCCGAAGACGCCCTGTCTTTCACGATGTTCGGACTCGATACGAAACAGGTCGTCGCCGCGCCCGACATGTCGCGCCGCAGAATCGTGTTCGCCGGGATCAGCGGTGTCCTCGCATTTCCCATGATCAAGATCCATGGTGTCAACATCGACAAAAGCTTCTCACCGGATCTCATCCGGCCTCCCGGCTCCGTCGAGGAATCGGACTTTTTGGCGAAGTGCATCAAGTGCGACCAGTGCATCAACTCATGCCCGACGAACGTATTGCAGCCGGCCTCGTTTAGCGAAGGCGGCATCGAAGCTCTGTGGACGCCGGTGATGAAGTTCCGCATCGGCCACTGCCAGCTCAAGTGCACCATGTGCTCCGAGGTCTGCCCAACGGGCGCGATCAAAAAGATCACCGTCGAGGAGAAGCTCGGCAAAGGCGACTACGACGAGACTGGGCCCATCAGACTCGGCACGGCTTTCTTCGACACGGGCCGGTGTCTTCCGCACGCGATGGAGATTCCCTGTGTCGTATGCGAGGAGGTCTGCCCGACCTCACCGAAGGCCATCCAGACCAAGGACAGCGAAGCGAAGGACGTTTACGGCAACATCATTGTGCTGAACAAGCCCTTCATGGTGCCGGATCTGTGCATCGGCTGCGGCATCTGTGAGACTGAATGCCCGATTAAAGACAGCCGTGCCGTCTACGTGACCGCCGTCGGCGAAAGCCGGAGCAATGAACGCAGGATGCTGCTTAAAAACAGGGACTACGCTTGATTAAACCATCGAAGGCCAGAGGAAAGCACACGAGGCCAGTCGTTTCGGTGAGCAAAGAAGAAATCGGCCGGCGCGAGCTGTTTAGACGTGCCGCAATCGCAGGCGCGGGCTTGGGTGCGGCCGTCTCGACGCTCCACACGGAGACAGCCGCCGCCCAGGAAGCGGATGCGCCTCTGCTCGACAAAGTGCCCCGCCGCGTGCTCGGCTCCACCGGCGAGACCATTCCCCTCCTCTTGTTCGGCGGTGACGGCACCTTCGACCCGCGCTACGACAAAATGCTGCACCGCGGGTTCCGTCTCGGCATGAACTACCTCGACACGGCCGAGAATTACGCCAACGGCCAGTCCCACAAGACGCTCGGAGTATTTGTAGAGCAGGCCGGTCGTGAGAACCTCTGGATCACGTCGAAATCCGGCCTTTTTCAACGCAAGGCCACGCCCGGGATGTACCGCAAGGCCATCGAAGAGAATATCGCCGGTCTCCGCACAGACCATCTCGACATGTTCCTGATGCACGGCGTCAAGGACCCCGGCGACCTCGAGCCCGAATTCATCAAGATGGGCCAGGACATGAAGAAGAGCGGCTTCACAAAGTTTTTCGGCTTCTCGTGCCACGACGGCAACGTCGTCGAGCTGATGAACAAGGCCGCCAAGATCGGCTCGGCGGGCATCGACGCCGTCATGTTCAAGTACAGCTTCGCCATGTATGGCGACCTCGAGCTCAACAAAGCCATCGACGCGTGCCAAAGCGCAGGCATCGGCCTCATCGCCATGAAGGCGCAGGATTCCACCCTGCAGGACCGGGATGAAGTCAAGAAGTTTCAATCCGAGAATTTCACGCTCGGTCAGGCCAAACTCAAGGCCGTCTGGGCCGACGAACGCATTAGCGGCTGTACCTCCGGCATGACCAATATGAAACTCCTGCGAGAAAACTCCAACGCGGCGCGCTCGATGACGCAACTGGCCATGAGCGAGTTTATGCAGCTCAATCGCTACGCTGCGCGCACCGCCGACTCGCGTTGCAAGTTCTGCAGCCATATCTGCGAGTCTCAAATCGACGGCAATACGCGCGTGGCCGAGGCGCTGCGCTATCTCATGTACGACGAATGCTATGGCGAACACGAAAAGGCGCGTCAATTGTATCGCGCGCT
>JASJYE010000388.1 GCA_030123645.1 Candidatus Hydrogenedentota bacterium
GAAGACGTGTCTGTCCCTTTTTTGCGGACACATTGAGAATTACTTCCTTAACAGGGAGCGGAGCGACCGTGGCAATCTCTTAAACCAGATTACGTCACTGTTTCGCAGAGATCGCTCCAATTGGGATTGTTTTCCGAGATCGGCTTGATTTTCTTTCTGCGTGGCCCGTCCTTTAGTCCCTCGCCAATTCAGCCAAGTTCCGCATGGGCTAAAGCCCATCCTACTCCTCTGGGCAGTTCTTAGTAGATGACGACACCGACAAGCGGCCAAAGGTCTGATTGATTTCATCGTATAGACTCTGAGAAAGTAGCCTCTGGGCTGCTCTTCATCGTAAGCAGCCGGGAGAAAAACGTATGCCATCTGGAAAGCCGCAAAGCCCGGTTGGGGATAACGACAAATATGAAATCCTCAGGCGGCATCGGCCCGCTCTTGTGCTTTGGGCTGTATTGCTCGCCTCTTTTCTCCTGGTTGTGTCACTGTATGCAACCTTCGGTGAGCCCTTCGTGGTAAAAGTGTATGAGCTCCAGCAAATCAGCAGAGCCCGGATTGAGGGACGTAGCGTCGCTTCAGCAATCATTGATTACGAAGATTATCTTCGGGTTGACCCGGAATCGATCCGCGTCCGGGGCCTGATAGTAAATGCCTTCATCGAAATACGGGAGTTTGAAGAGGCTGAGGAGCACGCCAAGGAGGCACTAAGCCGTGCAACGGAAGCGCAACGGCCACTATCTTGGCTAATAGCAGCGCGCGTGTATCTGGCAAGAGGTGACATTGACGAAGCCGCGCCTTATGTGCAGAGAGTCTTGGATGAAACTCCAGGTTCAGGCGAGGGGCATTATCAGATGGCGCAACTACACTTGGCGCGGGGTCAATCTTTAGACGCGGACCAAGAATTTAGGCGGCTCTGGACGCTGGGGTCCAGAGATTCCACGAAAGAATACATCGAAGAATGGAATGCCCGGTCGAAGAAACTCACCGAGTACCAAGGTGAAATTGAGGCCGGTGTCGAATCCGCACAACGCCTATACGAACTCGGAATGGAATTCCAAAAGATGGGAATGTTGTCTGAAGCGGAAGGGTTGTATTTTAGAATAGAAACTGGCGCGGACATCCCGCGAGCCTCCAGCAACGTGTTTGAAATCCCCGCTTTCGAATTTGTCAGATTAGACTCTATGTATGTGGACTTCGCGTTCGGCGGTGCAGAACGCGGCACGCCGAAGAAGCCCTATAACACATTGAGCGAAGCCCTTGATGTGGCCGAAGACGGAGCGACGATCAATCTCGACCCCGGTAGCTCGGATGAGCTATTGACAATCGATCAGAACGTGACGCTGCGATCGACCGGCGGATCTATCCAGATCGGTCGCACGAAATGATCGTGTCCTGCGCTCCTGGACAAGAGATGAAAAATCTCCCGCGCCGGCTGCAGCCGCTCCAAATAGTTCACCGGCGATGCGGCTGTCGAGATTTGTCCGGCGGCTCCTGCATTTGGACCTGGAGGAAGGCGGCTGAGAAAGGGCGAATAGGCGGCTATCGTTTTTTCCAAAGTTCCCCCGACTCCTCGGCGGAGACACTGTTCCGGGGATTCTCCCTAAAGTAACGCTCCATCGCGAGCCCCAATTGCCTGCCAAGGGCCATGTATCCGTCCGTCGTGCTCTTCGCGTTGTTCCAGGCGGCTTCCAGCGTAAAGGCAAGCGCCCGGCCCGACGTATGCGCCGTCACCCAGTTCTGGCTCATCGCCCGCCAATCCTTCGTGTACCTCGGCCCGGCGACCTGTTGTTCTTCCCTCAACTCGAGGGGCCCGGTCATCTCCGCCTTTGAAGCATCGAGGAAGCGCGCGAGATTTCGGCGGCCTTCCTCGGATCTCTTGGAACCCGGACTCGTCAAATAGTACGTTTCGGGGTTATACATGCCCGGGCTATGAAGATCGACGAAGAGGTCCAGACCGATTTCCTTGTGCAACCGAGCGATTCCCGCCATCGCCGCGCGCACTTCCGGCCAGTGCTGCGACTTTGTCCAGTCCCGATTGTGATCGTGCGGCTTCTGCATCTTGCCGCCGGCTCCCATGGCGACACTGTCCACGTCCATGAGGGGAATCACCGTCACGTCGGCCCGCGCGCGCAATGCCGCGGCCCGCGGGTCGTCGCTCACCAGCCACTCCGCCAAGCCCCGGGCGACCCAACTCGCCCCGCACTCCCACGCGTGCTGACGCGCTTGGATCCACACACCGTATCGTTGCGCTTCAGTCTCGGTCTGGCCGCTGAGTCGAAGCCCAGGGACCTGTCTGCCCTCGCGCGATTCACAGAGCTCGAAGGCCTCCGCCTCGGGATGCGCCGCAGCCAAACGTTCGACCAGTTCCCGCGCGTCAGACGGCAGAAAGGGCGGACCCCACGCGAACCACGCCTTGTCCGAGTCGACCTTCACCCGGTAGACAATCCGTTCCTTCACCCTCTCGCCTCGCGGCGTTTGCTTCCACGTCTTCCCGTCTAGGCTGAATGCCGCCTGCTCCGGATGCGCGAAGCGGCCGTGCTTTCCCCCTGCGTCCAACGCAATCGTCTCGCCCGGCCGAATCCCATCGACGCGCATATACCACCAATACGCCCAGCCCTGGCCGGGATACGTTTCGGGCTTGAATCGAATGGTGCGCGTCCCTTGATCGATAGACTCGACCTGCGCACATCCACCCTCGAAATCGCCGCTTACGGTCAGGTCACGGCCGCTAGATCGCGATTGACTCCATACGAGGCCGGGCTGAAGCCACGTCAAAATGCAGATGAAAACGCATGCAACGCGCGGGCCTTTTTGCACAATCACCTCAAGCGCTAGTTATACAATCCCGGAACCGGAGTATAGCTAATTTCTATTGCGGAAAGGAGCGCCGGGGATTTTTTTATTGACAGATGGATCAAAAAATGGCCTCTTCCCTTTGTAACGAATTTGCGTTGGCAAACACGAAGGAGTAGGCCATGAGAAC
>JASJYE010000389.1 GCA_030123645.1 Candidatus Hydrogenedentota bacterium
CGACTTCATGCTCACAACTGACAGAACGTATCTATCTCATCTTAAAATGCTCTAAGCGTTGTTGGATGAGCACCGTTGGTCCTATCTTGGGCCAATTGAAATTATAGAACTAGAGGCCCGGCTTGTCGCTATTTCACGATGCTAAGCAGCTCGATCTCGAAGACCAAGGTCGAGTAAGGGGGGATGCCCTGCCGCCCCGAGGCCCCGTAAGCCAGGTTGTACGGAATGTACAGCTCCCATTTGGCGCCGACTTTCATCAACTGCAGGGCCTCGGTCCAGCCTGAAATCACGCGATTGACGGGAAAGGTGGCCGGCTCGTCCCGGTCGTACGAACTGTCAAATTCACTTCCGTCCAAGAAGGTCCCGCGGTAATGGGTCTCGACAGTGTCCGTCGGCCCTGGCGACGCACCTGTGCCCGCCCGAATGATTTTGTACTGGAGCCCGCTCGGAAGCACCACCACGCCCTCTTCCTTAGCCTTGTCTTCCAGATACGCTTCGCCCTGAGTACTAAGGCCCGCTTCCCGGTCCTTCTGGGAGAGCCGTGAGAATTCAGCCAAGGATTGGGTGACTTCCTCGTCGCTCATCGCTAGGTCGGCGCCCGTCATCGCATCTTTCATCGCTCTAATGACAACTTGTAGATCGATACGGTCCCGGCTGTGCTCCAGCGCCCGGCCGAACTGAACGCCAACGCTATAGCTGAGCTTTTCGTTATCAGTCTCGATTGCAAGCTCCTCACCATCGGCCTGTGCGATAGAGGCCTGAGGCAGCGCGGCCACTAGGAGTAGTGCGAACAGGGAGCTAAAGGATTTGAGCGACACAGTGCGCTCCTTTCATCGCGTGCGCGAAGGAACGCGAGCTTTAGGACGAACCAGAGAATTTATAGAATCAAGCAGCATACAGTTTGCCGCTTCGTTGGGCAATTTTTCCTTGCCGGGCCTGGTCCTATTCAATCGGACTCCAACTGGGCGAGAAACAATTGAATACGCTTCGCGTTCGTGCCCAAATCGCCCTTGCCATCGCGAGACTTGGATCGCATGTCGACCACGCACCCGCCCTCGTCTACCTTGGTGACCCGGATAATGAAATCATCGACAAATCCGAAGACGCGGGTAGCGGCGTGGCCCTCAAGAATACTCTCGTCCGGCGTAATCACAGTTGAGGCGACCTTCCATCCTTCCTGCTCGCGCGCCAGGTCCATAGCATCGGCGAATACGTCGTCTACGGAGCCTCTCATCGCAAGCGTCTGAAGGCCGGGATAGCCGCTCTTGATTTGTTCCTTAGAGCCCTCCGGAAACCCCATATCGCGGCCTTTGTTCTCGGGAAGCGTCAGGGCCTGCACGAATTGAGGCGGGTAGACAAGCTCCGTACTGATGTCGTTGATGGCAGGCGCCGCCCTCACGGACACGATCGAGTAAATGAGAAATCCCGCCGCTGGAATTCCCAGCAAGGCTAAGCCCGCGGCGAGTCTCCAGCCGGAGTGGACGAGCATAGCCAGGCCGGCAACGCTCGATAACAGGCCCAGAATCATCCCAAGGCCGAATAACATGAAACCCGGCAGGGCGGGCACGACCCGCGAATAGGCCAGGGCCGGGCCGAGAACAAAGAAGGTGAGCGATACGACGCCCGCACAGCCAGCCAATCCGATCAGGAAACTCTTCATAGGTTGCCTCTCCTACTCGGCCGCTGCCGCGTAGGCCGGCCTAACAGCCTTAAGTTTATATAGGTCCGTTTGCTACTACTGCACCGGCGACCGGCGACGGGTGCCAATACGAGACCGGACGTTCCGGCGCCAGACTCGTTTGGGGGTGCGTTCGAAGCCAACACCATACACCCCCAAGCTGCGCTTGACGGTGGCACCCATGAATTCCTTTTCCCTGTCGGCCCTGTCCTCGCAACGCGCAAAACGTGCCTACATAAACTTAAAGCGCTTTAATGCCGCTGCCGCGTCACGAGAGTTGCGAAATAGCTTCGAGCGCCTTCTCGTGGAGCACTCCGTTCGATGCGCAGACCCCTCGATTGAATGCGAGCGTTCGTCCTTGAGTAAAATCCAGCGCGCGGCCTTCCAGATCGCTAATCCGCCCTCCGGCCTCCTCCAAGACGATCGAGCCCGCCGCCTGGTCCCAGATCTTCTCTTTATAATCCGGCCTTGACGCCGAAAGAAGGCGCACAAGAAGTTCGCCGCCGCCCGCGCTCAGAACAGCGTATTTCGCCTGGCTGTCCAGGCACACAGGGTCTGATTCCAAGCCAAGCAATTCGGAGAGTTGGCCGAGCTGGCCAACGTTGGTGTGGTCCGCCTCCACCGAACGCAGCATCCGCGCGCGCGTCATTTCTGCGCAGGAGGACACGCCAATCTGCGTGAAGTCGTCGCCTCCGCGCAACGGGGCGCGCCATGCGCCCTCAGCGGCGACGGCGGCTACGAGGGCGCCGCTTGCCTCTTTGCCCAGCGTGCAGTCCTCGCGCAAATTCGGACAAGCGAGGACGCCCAAAGTGACTTTTCCACTTTCGATAAGCGCGAGGGCCACTACGTACTGCTCGCCGCGAAGATAGCCCTTCGTGCCGTCAATAGGATCGAGGCACCAAAAGCGATCCACGGGCTCGCCGTTTCCGCAGTCAATCCAATCGCAGACCTTGCCGGGAGTGGCCGCTGCTTCGAATTCACGCACGAACTGCGTCACCTGGCTCAGCGTCTCTCCGCCGCCTTCGCCCCGCAGGTCGCGCGCGTCCTCCTCCCCAACAAGCGCCGCTTCAGGGAAGGCCTGATGAAGCCTCCTGGCGACGAGTGCCTGGCATGCGTAATCGGCCACCGTCACCGGCGAAAGGTCGCGTTTTTCGATGCCCTTCACGTCCAGCCGATTACGCACGAGCTGGGCCGCCCGTGCGGCTTCCCGGACGGCTTCGAGCGCGAACTTCAATTCGGGCATGCGAGGATCGAGCGGCATAGGGGTCCCATCCATTGACTACGGG
>JASJYE010000390.1 GCA_030123645.1 Candidatus Hydrogenedentota bacterium
TGAAGATGGAAGATAGGACCGGCGTTCTTATGCCAATTTCCCGCGAAGCGGGTTCTAACTCGCAATGACGATGGGGCAGTGCAACTCTGAGATCTCTGTGTCCTCTGTGGCTTGTATGCATTCCCACGGAGGACCGTGGGAACGAGAGGAATACAGGTAGCGGTGCGCATGGGCCCGCGTCCTAAGGACATTTATTTGCTGTCCTAAGTAATCGAAATCGCTGTAACGCTAACGGTACAATTGGCGCTCCAGAGCGGATCAGAATTCTCTAAGGACCTATTTTGAATTGGCAAGGCTGGTACACAATCGGCGTCATCGCCATCGTGCTGATGGGCCTCGTGCGGAAATGGGGGCCGCCCGACTATATCCTGATGGGCGGCTCGCTACTCGTCGGCATCGCCGGCGTGATCGAGCCTGCGGAGGTCTTTTCGGGCTTCGTGAATCCCGGGACCTTAACCATCGCGGCCTTATTCATCGTGGCCGCGGGCATGCGCGAGACCGGCGCGCTCGACACGGTAGGCACCTGGGTCTTTGGCCGCGCGCGCACTGAGAAGGCCGGGCTTATCCGCATGGCGGGCCCCGTGGCGGCGATGTCTGCCTTCTTCAACAACACACCCATCGTGGCGATGCTAATGCCGGTCGTGAGCGACTGGTGCCGCAAGAATGGGATTTCACCGTCCCGAATGCTCATGCCGCTCTCGTTCATGGCGATCCTCGGCGGCACGTGCACCCTCATCGGAACAAGCACGAATCTCGCCATCGACGGACTCATGAAAGAGACCGTCGCATCCATGCCCCAATACACACAGGCGCTCCGTCCCATCCGGTTGTTCGAGATGGCCTACGTCGGCGTGCCCTTCGTGCTTATCGGCGGCATCTACATACTCTTTTTCGGCCGGCGCTTGCTTCCTGTACGCCAGGACGTCCTGCAAAAGCTCGAGGCTTCCCCCCGCGAGTACATGGCCGACATGCAGATCCAGGCCGGCTGCCGCCTCATCGGCCAGGCCGTCGAAGAAGCCGGCCTGCGCCATCTCCCCGGGTTGTTCCTCACGGAGATAGTCCGGGGCGAAGAGATTATCTCACCCGTTGGCCCCCAACAGCGCCTAGAAGAAGGCGATATCCTGACCTTCAGCGGCGTAATCGATACCATGGTGGACCTTGAGCGGATCCGCGGCCTGGTTCCCGTCGCAGACGAAGGCTATGAAGTCCGGGCCGCCCAACGTAGGGGCCAATACCTCTGTGAGGCGGTCATCTCGCCCCGTTCACCCTTTATCGGGAAGAACATTCGCGACTCCGATTTCCGGGCGTACTACGGCGCGGCCGTCATTGCCGTGCATCGAGGATCGGAACACATTCACGGACGCATCGGCGACATCGTGCTTCGCCCCGGCGACACGCTGCTGCTGCAGACGCACGAGCGTTTCACGCGCGTTCATCACAACAACCCAGATTTCTATCTCGTGAGCGATGTGGAAGAATCGGGAAGCGTCCGCCACGAGAAGGCGCTCTTATGCACCGCGCTGATGGCCCTGCTCGTCGTGCTGATGGTCATACCCTCAGTCGAGGTCGTCTATGCCGCATTTATCGTGGCCGGGCTCATGGTCGTTACACGTTGCATTCCCGCGGGCACGGCCCGCAAAAGCGTTGACTGGGAGACGGTTTTTACTATCGGCGCCTCTTTCGGCCTTGGGCATGCCCTGGATAAGTCCGGCGCAGCCCTCTCCATCGCGACACTATGCCTCGACGTTTTCGCCGGTTTTGGGCCACACGCCATGTTGTTTCTAATCTACGTGCTGACCAGCGTGTTCGCCGCCCTCGTCTCGAGCAAGGCCTCTGCGGTCCTCATGTTCCCCATCGCGTTGGCAGTTGCCCTGAGCATGGATCTGAGCCCCCGCCCCTTCATCATGGCCATGGCCTTCGCCGCCGCCTCTTCCTTCGCGACGCCCCTGGGCTATCCCACCAACCTCATGGTCTACGCGCCGGGCGGGTACCGCTTCACGGACTTCACGCGCGTGGGACTTCCCTTGAACGTGCTGTTGACCATCGTCGCGACGCTTCTCGTGCCCTTCGTGTGGCCCTTCGACTAACCCGGCTCCGGCGGGCGCTTAGACGTTCGTCGGCGCATTCAGCGGGTTGCGGTTTCGCGGGAAGGTGCGAGACCGTAGCGTTCGGTAATCGGCGATCGCCTCCTCCAGGTCTCCGACCTCCTTCGTGCCGGGCATCACGGCATCCGCGTCCCGAACGTATCGTTCAGCCCGTTCAAGCAACGACTGCGCTGATGCCGGAGGCGCGCCCCGCCTCAGCATGGGATCTATCTGAAGTAGACAGGCTTTTGCGGATTCGATGTTGCAAATGAGCTCGAAATAGTCATGGCCGAAGCGCTCGACCGTGCTGATGCGCCCCCCTTCGATAAAGAGCTCCAAAGCCGTCTGCAGTTCTCCTTCGGCAATTACAGGGCGGGTGAAGAGGTAGGCCCTTCCAAGGTAGAAGTGCGCTCCAGCGTGGTTTGGCCGATAAAGGAGAAATTCTCGAAGGACAACACGCGCTTCCTTCCACCGCGTCTCGCGGCAAAGGAATTCGCCCTGGTCGAACAAAGCCTGCAGCTCTTCTTCAGACGGGGAGCCGTCGCACCCCCCGACGAAGGGCACAGCTGCAACGACCAGAACGCACGCGAGCAGGCGCGCGCCGAAAACCGTCCGAGCGAAGATCGGCTGCCGGCGCACAGGCCCTACTCTGGCCACCGAGGCTGGATACGGAAAAACGCAGTGTTGGCGCCAACGCGGCAAAAGACTCGAATCTCTCTCGGCTTCGCCTCTGTTTCCGCTTCGATCGCCGCAGTATAATCCTCGATGCTTCGGATCGGCCTGCCGCCAACCGCCATCACGAGGTACCCCCGGCGCAGACCGGCCAACGCGGCCGGGCTCCCCGATTTAACACGACGCACAATTAAGCCATCCACGTC
>JASJYE010000391.1 GCA_030123645.1 Candidatus Hydrogenedentota bacterium
TATACGCCATCGCCCCTAGCCCCAGCAACAGCAGCGGAACGTAATACCGCGCCCCGGCCTTCCACGCGCTGAAAGGCTTCGTCACATCAACCTCCGCGGCATTGCCGTTAATCGAGAATCTTTCCCGCAGCCTCTCGCCTCGGGCCGACATCCCGTCGTTTTACAGAGGAGCGCAGCTAGTGAGAGCGGGCTGTCCGAATCCACATTCCTATATGCTTCGGCGCTATTCCCCCGTGCTCAATAAAACCTGTCCCTCGGGGAATTCCGCGGACACACTCAGCTTGCCGCCCAGAGCCTCCACATATTTTTCGAGGGTGCCGATCTTAATATCTCGCCCGCTCTCGATACCCGATATGGTCGCTTGTGTGATGCTGAGCCGACTAGCGAGTTCGCTCTGAGTTGCACCGACAGCCTTGCGCAGCTCAGCCAGTTTCATTTGCGAAATCATGAGTTCGGCCTTTAGACGCATCCTCGCCTGCGACTCAGGCGACATCTTAGCCACTAAATCCTTAAACTTCTTAGCCATCCCGCGCCTCCTTTCTTAGTTCCTCAAGGTGTTCGTCATAAAGGTCATCCGCGATGGGCACGTACTTATCGTACCACCTGCCATCGCCAGTCTTGTCGCCTCCAATGAGGAGAATCGCATTCCTAACCGGATCGAATGCATACAATACGCGGTACGGGCGGCCCTGATGCTGAACTCGTAGTTCTCGCATGTGGCCATGCCTTGACCCAATGATCGACGAACTGTGAGGGCTTCCAAGAGTGACACCGTATTCTTCGAGACGACATACAGAAGCACCGACATCCTCTTGCTCTTCCTCGTTGAGACCATTCCACCAATCCTCGAATTGATCCGTATATTCAATGTCGTGGCTCATAAGAGAATATAGCCTATCTCCTATATAATTTGCAAGCTATATTTAGTACTTCTAAGAATAGAAATATACATAGTCTCTATTAATGCGCCATATTGGAACAGAAACAAGGAAAGCCCCGTCCCAGACGAGCCCAGGACGGAGCGACATCCCAAAACGGTACGCGCCCTTGAACGAGCTAGTGTTCTAAGCCCTTAGTTTTCGCTCATAGACTCGCGCCCGGAACTTCGGCAGATCGCCCACCAGGCTTCGTCACATCAGGCCCCGATCCTTTAAGCTGACGAAGCGGCCATCGCCGAAGATGACGTGATCGAGCACGCGCACGCCGAGCAGCGCGCCGGATTCGCACAGCCGCTTCGTGAGGTCGATGTCGTCGCGGCTGGGTTCCGGGTCGCCGCTCGGATGGTTGTGGCAAAGGATTACCGCGCTCGCGCCTTCGCGCACGGCTTGGCGGAACACGTCGCGCGGTACGGCGGGCGTGCCATCGAGGCCTCCGTGCGACACGTCGACGATCTTCAGGACCTCATTCTTCGTGTTGAGGATAAGGCATTTGAAGCATTCGTGCTCGTAGTCTTTGTAGCGGACCATCAGCAGATCGGACACGTCGCTGGCCCCGGCGATCTTCGGGCGGTCGCGGTCCGTAAAGGCGACAAGCCGCTTCCCCAGCTCGAGCGCGGCTTTAATCTCGATGGCCTTGACCTCGCCGATACCGTCGACCTGCCGCAGCTCTTCGAGCGAGGCCCGCGCCACCGTGCGCAGGCCGCCAAAGTGCCTCAGCAACTTTTCCGCCAGCGCCACCGCCCCCATCGAGCGCGTTCCAGTGCGAAACAGTATCGCCAGAAGTTCCGCGTCACGAAGGGCTTCGGGCCCCGCCTGGGCCAAGCGCTCCCGCGGACGCTCCTCCTCCGGCATCTCCCGTACACCGGTTGAATGAATGGGATCGCTCATGGCGTCTTACAGGACATGAAACGGCATTAACCCACAATGTGCTGCCAGGCGTATTCGGACAGGGCATTTCGGAAGAGGGTGAGGTCGGACTCGCTGAGGCCTTCCTCCGCGGCGGCGTTAAAGTCCTCCCAGTTAAAGTGCAGGACCTTGACATCACGAAGCGCGGTCACGTCGGCGATGCGCTCGTGCAAGGGGTTGAACTGCTTCACCTCGCCCAGGAGCGCCGGCGGATGAACGGTCGTCGTGGGGATGTCCTCGCGAAGCACCTCCACAGTCCCCTCGAGGAGGATGAAGCCGTCGTTGGACGTAGTGTCGCCTTTGATCAAAAGTACTGTGCCCTGCTTAATGTCTTGTGGCTGGGAAACGTCTCGAATGATCGTAACAACGCGATGTCTTAAGGCTTCAGGAAAGGCTTGAATGAAAGCGAGATCGGTTATGATCTCATCGTGGTTTGCGGCGCACATGTGGGCCTCCTAACCGTCACTAAGACGTTCCATTGCCACCATACACCCAGGGCACCAGACTATCCCACCCAAGGCCGCCCGGGCACCTTTGCGCGACCCTATACTGCCGCATTCCGATCCCGAAGGCAAGCGGCAGCGATTCACCGTCTTTGCGCCGGTGCATCGACGCCGGGCGCTTACTCGCTCGCCGGTAACTCCGGAGACCCTAAAGAATCTACATCCGTTGGGCGGAGGTAAAGCACCGTGTTTTCTGGATATCAGGGATCTGTCATGAAAACAATAGACATAATCTGCGAAAAGTGCTATACTCGCCCACGGAGCGGAGGGAAGTGGGTTACACGGGATTTGACGCTCCTGTAATACGAACGGCGACCTATGAGGTCGCCGTTCTTTTTGGAGAGGTAAAATGGCTGTAAAGAGTTTTTGGACCAAGTCTCGCGTCAAAGTTGTTGTGTATACGCGCTTCAGGCACTACAAAGTTATTGTCCAAAGAAGTGCGCCGAAGCTGGGTCCCCTCGGCGAAGTCCTCTACGACAAGGCATGGTTTCTGACGCCGAAGGAATGATGGCATATCCAAAACACATCGCCGATTACTCAGGCGCGCGTGAGATGTCCCCGCTGCAGCGATTGGCGCTCAAAGGCTGGCCCGGATAGCTTTGCGTCTCGCCCCGA
>JASJYE010000062.1 GCA_030123645.1 Candidatus Hydrogenedentota bacterium
TCGAGTTCGTCGTCCTCGTAGCCCAATTCCTTCAACACCTCGACCGTGTGCTGACCCAGCTCCGGCGGCGGCATCCGAATCGACTTATCCTCCCCTTCAATGTTCAGCGGGTTGGAGATCGTTCGCACCGTACCGAGGGTGGGATGTTCGTAAGTCGCGAAGACGCCAATCGCCTCCATCTGGGCGTCCTTCACGACATCCTCGTAGCCGGAAACGCCCGAATGGGGCACATCGAAATCACCGAGTCTCTTGAGCCAATGCTCGCGATTTTCCTGCGCGAAGCGTTCGTCCAGTATCACGATGAGTTCCGCCATATGCTCCATTCGCGCTTCGAGCTCGCTGAAACGGGGATCGTCCATCAATTCCGTCAGCTCCAATGCGCCGCAGACCTTTGGCCAATCCCTTTCCAGCTCGGGAATGCACAATCGAATCAACTTGTTTTCTTTCGTTCGGTAATGCAGGCCCGTGTAGTTGTAGGCGTTGGACCGTGGCCGCCGTTCATGAAAGGTCGCGCCACTGAGCTGGGCTTGAATCATGCATGAGTTCGCCCAGGCGCCGTTGGCCAAGAGGTTGGTCGAGACTTTTCCGCCTTTGCCGGTCTTTTCTCTCCGATACAGCGCTCCTAAGATCGCGGACAGCAGCGTTATTCCCGTCGGGTTGTCACCCATCGCAGGTGTCCACGCTCCGAGCCACCCGTCGATGGGAAACAAGCCGGGTTCGATACCCGAGCGAGTCCAATAGCAAATGTGATCATAGCCCGGTTGATTCATCTCGGGGCCCGTTTCACCGTAGCCCGATCCATATGCGTAGATGAGCCGTGGGTTCAGCTCTTTTACGTCGTCGTAGGTAATCTTCAGGCGCTTTTGGGCCTGTGGCCGGAAATTTGTAATGAACACGTCCGACGATGCGATCAATCGGCGCAACGCTTCGGCGCCTTCCGGCTGTTTCAGGTCCAGCACGATGCCCTTCTTATTTCGATTGACCATCAAGTGGCAATAGTCGATGTCCGAATCGGGCGTGCCCTTAAACGTGTGGAGCTTCCGAAGCATATCGCCGCCCGGCGCCTCGACCTTGATGACCTCGGCGCCGAAGTCGGCCAAAACCGTTCCTGCGGCCGGCGCCATGAACATGGTGGCCACCTCAACCACTCGCAAATCCGAAAACAGGCCTTCATCATCACTCATTGTGTGTCCCTTCTCATCTCAGCTTTCGTTATGCTTCCGCTTTATTCTGACGGTACCCGCAACGCGTTAGCAACTCGCTCGTACCGGGGCCGGCGTGGGCTAAGGGCCGGGTCTAGTGTGTCGCGTTCGTCAAGCATGGCGTTGTTCGATGCAGTAGAGTTGTGCGGCAGTTCGCAGGTAAATTCGACCGCCGGTGAATGCGGGCGTAGCGACGGTTTGCCTTCCCATGGCAATCTTCGCGATTTGTTCGTGCTCGGCGCTCGCCCGGAGAATGTACATGTTCCCCGGCAGGTCGAGGATATAGATGCGGCCGCCCACCACTACCGGCGATGAATAGATGCCGTCATCGGCCAATTCAGCCCATCACTCATCGTCTGCGCGCCCTGCCGTCAATCGGTCACGGCTTAGAGATTTCCTTCAACCGATCAGTAACGCGTAGCATTTCGGCATCCCAAAAGGCCATTTCGGATTCGGTCATCATCTCGAGCGGGATGTGTTTGCCGTTCTGAAAGAAATGGAGAAGAAGATAATCATAGTCGGATCCCGAATTGTAGCTGAAGAACATTCCGATTGGGGAGGCCTTCATTATCGCGCAGGCGGCTTGGCGCGCCGTCACCTTCGATAAGCTCAGGGCAACGTGACCTGGCTCCGTAAACTCGCGGGGCGGGGCCTTCAACACTCCAACACATAGGGGCTGAACGGTTTTAAGTGGGAATTCAGTCGGGTTGTTCAAGGCCGTCGCTTCACCGAGGGCTACGAAGGCCTCCCACACGGACGCGGACTCAAGCTCCAAGGAAACCACGGCGTCAAGACAAGTAAGAGAGCTTGGGTCTCTATCTTTGCGAGGACCCATAAAGAGACTGTCTTCGATCCACCTCCACTCGTACACTTCGCCCGTCGCCTGGACAAACTTGTCAAGCGCGTGCTTTAAGGTCTCATTCCGCTGAATCCCGAACGAGATTAGAGTGGTTTCAGCCGAGCGGTCGGGGACGCCCTCGGAGCTGACCGGCAAGCCGTACGTATCCCTGAACATCCTCGGCACGGTAACCCGTGGGATGCGGCCTGTGCTTTCGTAGCCCACAAAACCTCTTGAATGCCCTTGGGACAGCGCCCTCCGATTCTCAATCTCGGATTTCGACAAGGGCTTGCCGTTTGAACCCGGCATCGCTTTGTCGCGTGTGGCCTGCGCTGTGTTGGATTCCTCCATTATTCCTTCCAGGATTTGAAGGATCTCGAGTTCATCTTCTTCGGGCAACCTCCGCGTTCGCACGCGCAGCCAATTGGGCGCGGCCTCCCGGACAGCCTTGGAGACCTCGGAACCAACGGAATCCGACTGCGCAACTTCCTCTAGCTGCCAGACACCGGCCAGGCCCCAGCAAATGTGCATGATCAAGAGATTTCTGCGGGCGGCCTCCCTTACTCTTTTGCGCTCGTGTGTCGGGAATTGTTCGAATTGTTCAGGCGGGACGCGACTCAGCAATTCGACGGCTGACAGGAATTCCTCTGCCGCGGCTTCGAAGTCGCTTAGACGGCCCCAGATGTCGCCATAGAACATGTGGGCCTGAATTACCGGCCAATCATCGTCTTCGGGACCCAATCGCGCGAGATCCGAGAAGCGTTCGGCGGCCTGAAGCCAGTCGTCTTCCGTCGGCCATCGAGACCAGTGCCGCTCATAGTTCAGCATCCCTCCTACATCGAAGAGGATTTTGTGGCGAATAGGTGGGGCCAGATCTACGTTTCGCAGCACTTCTTCATACAGCGCGATGGACCACTCATTGTCCCGGTCGGAGGACTGATAGTACGCATCCGCCGCTTCGAGTAGGTCCAATTGCTGCTGCTCCGTCAGCTGGGGAGCGCCTTCAGCAAGGCTTGCGCACAGAAGGACAATAGGTATGAATTTCGACAAGATATCGCTGGGCACCGTCCGCTCCTGTCGAGGCCCCGTATCTCAGTCCGGTCAATGTGAGTTCTCCGCTTTATCCATGGAGCCTTTCATATTTCACGAATTGATTTGGACCCATATAGTTCAACGAACTGGACCTTCTTACCAGGGACAGCCCATGGCACTAGGTCTTAGTCCATAATAGTAGTCAGGATCACATCGACTATCAAGCGACAAACTGCTAACGCAACTGTAGCACGGGCTTCGAGCCTGTGCGCATGGGCGGGATGCCCATGCCTCGATTCAGGCTTTTGTTAGAGGCTCTTAGATATTCGGGTCAGGGGACCCGCTCCAGGATGTATTCGCCGAGGCGGTCGATGGCTTGTTGGCCTTCGGGGAGCATCGGGGCGAAGGCGTGCCAGACGTGGAATAGGCCCTCGCCTTTCTCCAACAGCACGTCGACGCCTGCTTCTTTGGCTCGTTCGAAGAGACGGGTGGAATCATCCAACAGTGTTTCGTGGCTCCCAACCTGTATGAGCGTGGGCGGCAGTCCTTTGAGGTCGGCGTAAAGGGGGGCTGCAAGCGGAGTTCTGGGATCGGCGCCGGCGAGGTAGGACTTCGCCATGTCGACGAGGCCCTCTTGCCGCACCATCGGGTCAACTCCGGCGTTCGTGGTCATGGATTCGCCCACGCCTTCGAGGTCTACCCAGGGGGAGATGCACACCGCGGCGGCGGGCAGTGGGTCGCCGGCGTCGCGCAGAGATACCATGGTCGCGACCGTAAGCCCTCCGCCGGCTGAATCGCCTGCGACGACGGCGCGCGATGCGTCTATTCCGGTCGACAGCAGCCAGCGGTAAGCGTCCGTGGCATCCTCGACCGCTGCCGGGAAGGGATGTTCGGGAGCGAGGCGATAGTCTATGTAGAGCACGCGTGACTTTGCGGCCTTTGATATCCGTGCCACCAGATCCTGGTGGCTTATGAGCGAGCCGAGGACGTAGCCGCCTCCGTGGAGATAGAGAACGACCCGGTCATCGGCAGCGTCCGGGGCAGTAACCCAGAGGGCGGGTATGCCACCGGCGTCGACCTCATCGTAGCTCACGCCGTCTTGCCGGGGGAAGGCCATCTTGTTCATCCGCTCGCGGCTTTCCTCGAGGGAGCCCGGCCGCTGAGCCGCATTCTTTTTCAGGATGTTCAATACTTTTTGCAGCTCTTCGCTTGCCATGGATTGCTCCTGCACAAAGGGTCCGGCTTAAATTTACGCGCGCATCCAACACTGTGCAAGTATGGCATTGCTCGGAGCTGTCAATCCACGGTAGAACTTCGCGAAGATCTGGATCAATCCCCCTGGAGTAGAAAGGACATTGACACACGACCCTCTTTTCGTGACCATCTACGGCGCTTCGAGGTCCGCCTCATAGCCGCCTAAGCCACGGCAGGCGGCGCCGTGTATATGTACTACTGGTTCGACTGGGAAAGTACCGATAGGATCGCATTGTCCGGTGCCTTCCACGGGCTCGAGATCCCGTTTGTGTTCGAGACTCACGCCGTGTACAATCGGGGTCTCGGGGAGACTGTCAGCCGTCCGCCGAGCGCGTGCAGGAGGCGTGGAACGCGTTTGCCCACACCGGTCGCCCCGGGGTATCGAGTCTGCCGGACTGCTCGGCTTACGACACCACCCGCCGCGCCACGATGCTCCTCGACGATCTCTGCCGGATCGCCGGCGATCCTGAGGGACCCACCCGCCTATTGTGGGCCGGCATTCCATGGACTGAAAGAGAGTCAATTGGATAAAGAGTTAAAGAAAAGAGATCGGCATGAGTGAAAAAGGGACATCATCAAGGAGGACATCATTTTTAGGGCACGAATCCTTTCTGGCTGGCCCAGCTTCACGATTTCCTCGAGTTGAAGATGCCCTGCGCGGAAGTTGTCCGCCCTGATTGAATGCACCGCTTTTAAGACCGATCAATAAGGAACTGGACGGGAGACACCCATGGAAAAGCGTGCTTTCGGCAACACGGACATGGATCTAAGCGTCCTCGGTTTCGGCGCGGCGGAGATAGGCTATGAAGGGGCTTCGGAGGAAGAGGTTCGCAGTCTCCTCAACGAAGCCCTCGACGCCGGACTCAACATCATCGACACCGCTGAATGCTACATGAATAGCGAAGAAATGATTGGCAACACCGTGAGCAACCGGCGCGATGACTACTACCTGTTCACGAAATGCGGACACCCTCAGGGAAACGTGGTAGGCGAAGATTGGAGCCGCGCGTCGATTTTGTCCAGCATCGAACGCAGCCTCCGGCGCCTCCAGACCGACCACGTCGATCTCGTCCTCTTACACTCGTGTGCGGAAGACGTACTCCGTAACGGAGAAGCCATAGGAGCGCTGCAGAAGGCCCGCGATCTCGGCTACACGCGCTACATCGGTTATAGCGGCGACAGCATGGCCGCGCGCTACGCCATCGAGTGTGGGGAATTTGACGCCCTCGAGATCTCAGTCAGCATAGCCGACCAGGAAGCCATCGGCCTCACTCTTTCGCTGGCCGAAGAGCAGAAGCTCGGCGTGATCGTCAAACGCCCTATCGCCAATGTGGCCTGGAAAACCAGTGAGCTCCCCAAGAATCCGTACCACCAGGTCTACTGGGAACGCCTGCAGAAACTGGACTATGACTTCGTCAAAGGCGATGTGTCGGAGGCCGTCGGCATCGCCCTGCGTTTCACCCTCGGCGTCCCCGGGGTCCACACCCTGATCGTCGGCACCGCCAAACCCGGCCGCTGGAGGGAAAATGCCGCCTTCCTCGAAGAAGGCCCTCTTTCGGCGAAGTTGTCCGGGAGCATACAGTCGCGCTGGAAAGAAGTGGCAAGTGATACATGGATAGGCCAGGCATAAACAGTCGCAACTATTTTCATTGGATGGCATTCAACCTGCGCCTTGGCAAAGCGGTGCAGGGCGCGATGACCATGGCCGGGCCCTGGGATTTGAACGGGCGGGAAGGCCTATGAGCGCCGCCACGGTTAGCCACCGCTCCGTTCCCGATCGACCTTTTCTGAGCATGTGCCGGTACAATGCGCCCTATTGGAAGGCCTACACGGTTGCGGGGATTCTGGGCTTGATCTTCTTAGTGGTGGGCATGCTCATGCCTCTCATCCTCAAGGCCGTGGTGGACGGTCTCGATACGGGGGACATGACGCGGGCTCGGATGTGGAATTATTTTGGCTTGCTCGCGGTCATTGGGCTGGTGACGGCGCTCACGCGTTTTTGGGAGCGACTCCTCATCGGCTACGCCTCGCGTAAGTTCGAGTACGATCTGCGGAACGACTACTTCCGCCACGTCCAGGGCCTGTCGCGGGAGTTCTTTAACCGGACCAAGACGGGTGACATCATGGCCCGGGCGACGAATGACCTGAACTTCGTGCGCATGGTCATCGGCTTCGGCGTCCGAGCGGGAGTCGATCTGTTTAGGATTCCCTTCACCTTGGCGATGTTGCTGCACTTTTCCATTGGGCTGACCGGGATTTTAGCTTTTGCGTTTCCCATTGCATGGGTGTGTAGCTACTTCATTCTGAAATACACCCGCCGGCAGGCGCGTATCGTGCAGGAGCATTTCTCCGGGATCACCTCGCTGGCCCAGGAGAACCTTTCGGGGGCGCGTGTCGTGAAGGCCTACGATGCAGGCGATCGAGAAGTGAAGGCTTTCACCAAGAAATCGGACATCTATGCGCGCGAGAATCTGAAGGCGGCCGCGATCAGGGGCCTGATGGGACCGTTGACGATGATTGTCATCCGGATGACGCTCTTGATCTCGATCTGGCAGGGCGGCCTCATGGTGATGCGCGGCGGGGTGACTTCGCAGATGGTGATCGGGAACGGGGGGTTGGGCATCAGGGAGAACCCGTGGACGCTGGGCGACCTCATGGGATTCAATGCCTATCTGATGATGGTGTCGGGTTCGCTCGCAGCCTTGGGAATGGTCACGACCATCTACCAGCAGGGCGCCGCGGGCATGAACCGCATTTCGGAGATTCTTGCCGAAACTCCCACAATCTTCGACGGCGAAGACACCGACACGGAGATCACGTCGCTTCGCGGCGGGATTGAGTTCAAGAACGTGACCTTCAAGTACGGATCCCAATCGGTGCTGCGCGACGTTTCCTGGGAGATTCATCCCGGGCAGACCGTGGCCATCGTCGGGTCCACGGGCTCGGGGAAATCGACGATTCTCTCGCTGGTGACCCGGCAATACGATCCGAGCGAGGGCCAAGTGTTGTTGGACGGCGTGGACGCCCGCCACGTTCCTCTGGCCGTGCTGCGCACCTCGATAGGCCTGGTTCCACAGGACACCTTCCTTTTCTCGCACACCATCCGGTCCAATCTTACGGTGGGCCGGCCGAAGGCAACGGATGAGGAAATTATGCGGGCCTGCCAGATCGCCCAGTTCGACGAGACCTTGCTGGAGATGCAGGATGGCTTGGAGACGCTCTTGGGTGAACGGGGGGTGAATCTTTCCGGTGGGCAGAAGCAGCGGCTCGCCATCGCACGGGCCCTGATCCAGGACCCCGCCATATTGATGCTGGACGACTCGCTTTCCAGCGTGGACACCCGAACCGAAGAGCGTATCTTGCAGGGGCTCAAGAGCGTGATGGCCGCACGCACGAGCGTGGTTGTGGCGCATCGGATTTCGACGGTCCGATACGCCGACCTGATCCTGGTCCTGGATGACGGCGCGATCGTCGAACGGGGAAGCCACGACGAACTGCTGGCCTACGGGGGGCTTTATGCGAACATGTATGAGCGGCAGGCCCTCGAAAAGGAATTGGAAAAAGAGTGAGCTTCGAGTATCATTTTGAGGACGAACTGGACGCGCGCCCCTATGATGCGGCGTTGATGAAACGGCTTCTCATTTACTTGCGACCGCACGTTAAGCTGCTGACGATCGCCGCGACACTGCTCCTCGTCGCAACCGCGATCAGCACCTTGATTCCTTACATCACCATGCTGGTCATCGACCGGTGCATTGGCGGGCCCGGGCAGCCCAAAGCCGCAGATCTGGGCGACTTGGATGGCCGGACCCAGACCTTGTTGACGCTTGTCACTCTGATGGCGGGGCTGTCGGTGTTCGACGCGCTGTTCAGGTACGCCCAGGGGCTTCTCTTGGCCTTCGTGGGCCAGCGGACGCTGCTGACCATGCGAGTCGAGGTCTTCTCGCATCTGCAAAAGTTGTCGGTGAGCTTCCTAGATCGCAACCCGGTGGGGCGGCTTCTGACGCGCGTGACGAACGACGTCGAGAATATTCAGCAGACGATTGTCTCGGGATTGATTCAGACCATCGGTGAGATTCTCACCATCTTTCTGGCCTTGTCGGTGATGTTCTGGCTCAATTGGCGCCTGACCCTGGTCACGCTTGGCTCGATTCCCTTGATCATCATGGCCACCCTCATTTTCCGGAGGTTCATCCGGCGCTCCTACCAGGAGACGCGGAGAAAGATTGCGGCGCTCAACGCCTTCACCCAGGAGATCGTGAGCGGGATGACGGTGGTGCATCTCTTTGGACATGAGGACCGCAGTTTCGAGCAGTTCCGCGGGCTGAACGCGGATCATCGGGACGAGTGGTTTCGCCAGGTCTTCTATTACGCCACCTATTCCCCCATTGTCGATACGCTGGGCGCGCTCACTACCGCGGTGATCATTTTGGTGGGGGGCCTGCAAGTGCTGGAAGGGATCGAATCCGGTGTCGTAGGGGCCGCATCCATCGGCATGATGTACGCTTATATGCAGTGGGGCGCCCGCCTCTTCGGTCCCATCACGGCCCTGACCGAACGCTACAACGTGCTTCAAGCTGCAATGGCCTCCTCAGAGCGCATTTTCCGGCTCCTGGATACCCCCGCCGACATCGTGGACAAACCGGAAGCAATTGTGCGTGAAAGGATGAAGGGCGGTGTGGCCTTCAACAATGTCTCCTTTGCATACGAGCCCGGCAACTGGGTGCTTAAGGACGTGAGTTTCAATGTCGCCCCCGGCGAACATATTGCCATCGTCGGGCACACCGGCGCGGGAAAAACCACAATCGCCAGTCTGCTCAGCCGATTCTACGACGTGCAGCAGGGCAGCATCACCATTGACGGCGTGGACATTCGAGACTATGAAATAAGTAGTCTTCGCCAGAACATGGGCATTGTGCAGCAAGACGTCTTTCTGTTCTCAGGCTCAGTGGATTTCAACATCCGGCTGGGCGATGCCGACATGAGCGAGGACTATGTCCGCTCCTGCGCCGAATACGTTAACGCGTCCCGCTTCATAGAGCGATTGCCGGGGGGATACGAATATGACGTGGGTGAGCGTGGCTGCAATCTCTCGACAGGGCAGCGGCAGCTCCTGGCCTTCGCGCGCACCTTGGCCCACGCGCCGCGCATTCTGATCCTTGACGAAGCCACCTCGAGCGTCGACACGGAAACCGAGGCCCTCATTCAAGACGCCGTGGTCAAACTCATGGAGAGCCAGACCTCTATCGTCATCGCCCACCGCCTGTCGACGGTGCAGCACGCGGACCGCATCATTGTGCTCCATCACGGGGAAATCCGCGAGGTAGGCACCCATCAGGAATTGCTCGCCCACCGCGGACTCTACTACACACTCTATCGGCTTCAGTATAAGGACCAGTCGACCGCCGCTTGACGCCGTCGACTGCTCAGAAGGCCTCGACCCACCGCCTAAAGCATTTTAGGATTACACCGATACGTTTGCTGCTACCGCGCCGTCGTCCGAAAACGGGTGCCAATACGAGACCGGACGTTCCGGCGCCAAACTCGTTTGGGGGTGTCTTCGAAGCCGCCACCGCACACCGCCAAGCTGTGCTTGACGCCGGAACGTTCTCTCGTTCCCACGGTCCTCCGTGGGAATGCATATTAACCGCTCGAGAAACTG
>JASJYE010000392.1 GCA_030123645.1 Candidatus Hydrogenedentota bacterium
TCTGTCAAGATGCGTCGTCTCTTGTAGGTAACGACAGTGAAGAAGTAGACACCGCCCGCTTGTCTGAGACGAGTGTATTGGGTCATCTGATCTCACAGGGTCAGCATGGGCTAAAGCCCATCCTACATCAGCTTACGGTTATCCACCCGTCCGCGCCTCTATACCCGATATCGTAACGTCCACGGCAAGGCGATCGGCTGGGTTGTCGTTGACACGATTCAGCGCGACATTACCAGCCGGGAGGTCCTTAGCGGCGGCTTCGAGGGCGGGCGCGACTTGGGCGTAGACATCGTCGGTATTGGGCGCATGGAGACGGTCGCTCGCAAGGAAACGGAAGTCCGTGCGGCTGAATTTCAGACGCGCCTTAAACTCGCCCTCTTCCTCGAGGATGGAGCAGGCGTTGAAGGCGAGCTTCATCGCAGAAGCGATCCGCTCTTCCAAGCTGTCCTCGGCGGGCAGCTTGTAATGCACAAGCAGGCCCATTCTGCCGTCGCCATAGTCGACGCTGAGGTTGTATTCGTGTCCGACGAGGATCACGCCCGCGCCGTTATGGATATGCGAGTAGTCCGCGACATCGATCAACGTCCCCGGCACCGTGTGCTCGCGAATCCAGCGCTGGAGGACCGCGACGAATTCCGTCGCTTTCACGTCGGAGGCATCCTCTGCAAAAACTTTGATATCAATCTGCTTCAGATCGTTCATCGTCGTGCTTTCTAGGCGGGCGCAGCGCTGATTTCGGCCTGCATACGGCTCGAGCACGCGTGCGAGGCCTCGATAAAGAGCTGGGCCTCCTCGACGACCTGCCGTGCAGACTCTTTTGTGACGTTGCCGTTCTCCCGCTCGTGCCGGTTGAAAAGGTAGTTCGCGAATTTCCCTTTCGCGTATTTGTCGAAGAAGAGCTCCGTGTCATAGAAGCGCTTTCGAAACTCAGGCACAATCTGGTCCGGCTCGTCCGGAACATCGAGAAACTGCGTCTTCACGAGCGCCTTCGCAGCGGAGAGCATCGCGCGATACGCCATGGCGTCGGCTTCTGCGGCCTTCTCCTCATCGAGCAACACGGAGGCCTCGAAGACCTCGCGCTCGGCTTCTGCGAGCGTGAAATCGACCAGCGACACGATCTCGCCGGCGCACTCGCCCTTGCCGCGGTCGCCGTGCGTGAATTCGCGCGGGTCGCCCCAATCGGAGTAGAACGAGCGGTCCTCGTCGTAGCCCGGGACCTTCCTGAGATCCTCGAACATGGCCTTCAGCTCACGCTTGCCCAGCCGTGCAATGAAGTCTTGAAAACTCTCCCCGGACTCACGCTCCGCCCGATAGCGATCGGTGATAAGCTCGACCACGTCTGGAATGTTGCGCGATGGCACCGCGGCGATCGCGAGCCCGTATGAGCCGCCGTTATCGCGCCAGCGGCCCCCTAGAATCACTTGGAAGTGCGGGACCGACCGGCCTTGAACGTTGCGGTTGACACCGTAAAACCCAATATCGGAGATATGGTGCTGGCCGCACGAGTTGAAGCAGCCGCTGATTTTGATGTGGAGTCCGCCGATGGCCTCATCGAGCATGGCGCCCTTCTTCGCCAGACGCTGGCGGAGCTCCGCCGCGAGCCCGCGGCTCGAAGAGATGCCGAGCTTGCACGAGTCCGTGCCGGGGCAGGCCGTGATGTCCACGATGGTCTTCGCGCCCGGCTCGCTCAGACCCAAGGTGGCCAAATCGTTGTAGAAATCGACTAGATCGGCCTCGCTCACCCAGCGGAACAACAGATTTTGGTCCACCGTCGCACGCACGCTGTCCCCGCAGTATTTGCGGGCCATGACGGCCAGACCCCGCATCTGCGCGGCCGAGCAATCGCCCAGGGGGAAGGTCACCGTGGCCGCCACGTATCCGGATTGCCGCTGCTTGTACGCATTGGTCGTGTACCACGTATCGAAGCCCTCGGGCGCATCGGCTCTGTTCAATGGCGCCGGCTCTTTGAGCGCTTCTTCTTTCCATTGCGAACTGCATTCTTCCACGAGCTCGGTCCACCGCGGATCGAAGGGTAGGATTTCACGTTCCTTAAGAACCTCGTCTCGGAACTTCTCGATGCCCATTTTGGCCACCAGGAATTTGATGCGCGCCCGAGCGCGGTTTTTCTTTTCACCGAGACGCGTGAAGACGCGGGCAATCGCCTGCGCCAGGGGCAGCAGTTCCTCCGCGGGAACGAACTCGTCGAAGACCTTCGCCTCGTGTGGTACCGGACCGAGACCGCCGCCGACGTAGAGCGTGAACCCGCGCTTTAATTGGCCGTCGATTTCCTTCTCGACGGCCAACGCGCCCATATCGTGCATGTTCGTGAGGCCGCAGGCATGGTTGCGGCATCCTGAAAACGCAATTTTGAACTTCCGCCCGAAGTCCTGGGTGTCGGGATGCCCGAGCAAAAACTTCATAGTTGCCATGGCGTAAGGCGTCACGTCGAAGGCCTGGTCCGTGCAGATGCCCGCATAGGGGCACGCCGTAACGTTGCGCACCGAGTTGCCGCAGGCCTCCCGTGTCGTTATCCCGACCGCCGCCAGCCGCCGCATAAGGTCCGGCGTATTCTCGATGTGGATATAGTGCATCTGAAAGTCCTGGCGCGTCGTGACGTGCAGGACGCCTACCGAATACTCTTCGGAGAGATCGGCCAAGACGTCCATTTGATCCGCGGTCATGCCGCCGAAAGGGATTTTGATCCGCATCATTCCCGGCGCGTCAAAGGCCGTCTCGGGGCCCTTTGTGAGGTCCCGGCCGTAATCGATTGTCTGCGTGACGCTGCCGTCATGACGTTGGCCGTTGTCGTAACGCTGGCCGTAGGCCCCCCGGCGCAGACGCGATTCGGCGAAGATTTTCTCGTCGAGCTTGCCCGATTTCCGCAGCTCGATCTGCGTTTCAAAAATATCGATCTCGCGGGCAAGTTCCGGCTCGGCTTTTCCGGCCAGTGCTTCCTTCCAA
>JASJYE010000393.1 GCA_030123645.1 Candidatus Hydrogenedentota bacterium
CTAGCCGTTTGCCGGACTTTCACACAGCGAATCGGCGGCGCCCGTAATGTCCTTTACAAGCGCCGCCGATCTTTTCACAATTGTCGACTTAGTACCGCGCGGGCTCCACGTAGCGCACGTAGGCCAAGGCGGTGACTTTCTCCAACTGGTCCACACGGACCCTGGCGAAGACAGTCTTACTGGACCGTGTGTGCGAAACGATCTCGATACCCATCCGCTTGAGGGCTTCAATCGTGGCCGTCGAATCGTCAAAGAGCCGAATGAAGACTTCGACACGATAATTCTCGACCTTCACGCCCTTCAGATGATACGAGGCGCCCGTTACGCGCGCCGCCAAATTTCGCAGCTCGGGGGCCAGCTTCGGGTTGATCTGCTCCGCGATCGCTGCTGCGTCGGGCTTAGGCTTAGGCTTGGGCTGTATGCGATCCGCATCATCGCGCAGTGCCAAGGGCTCGCCTGCCTCGTTGCGGGCATCAAAAGCCATGTCCTTGAGTAGCCGCCGAGCGCCTGAGAATCGTTCCGCTTCTTCGGACCTAATCGCACGCAATTCCATGGGAGCCGCGCTGGCAATACCACTGACGACATACCCTAATGACTGCACCCGCGACTGGGCGATCCCGCGCGGCAGCGGCGACGGCGCTGCGGCAACTTTCCTCGCCCTGCCGACGCCGAAGACGCCCTCATAGCTCACACCGTCGGTCATCTCGACGGGTACCTGGATCGTGATGGTCTCGCCGCCCTCGTTCACCACGCGCTCCTCGACGGCCACAAAACTGGTGAATTGCGTGACGAGGCCGTAGTCGAGGCCCAGCTTGGTGACCTTTTCCCGCATATTCGGATCGGGATGGCCCAGCTGCGTGCCGAGCCAGTCCTGCGCCATCAGCTCATCAATGCTGTTACGCGCCCAAAGCGACGCGAGCACGTCGTTGGCCGACTCTTCGCCGGGCAGATCCACGAGTACCTTGCGTTCGAAGGGACCTGCCGCGGTCTTTCCGCGAACCGTAATGATCCCACCACCGGCCTTCGTGTACCGGCCGGTCAGGATCAACGGACGCGACGCGAAGAGGTCCGGGATCTTATCCGGCGAAGGCCTGACGTCCACGATCTCGAGTCCGCCGAAGTCTATGGTTATATCCGTCAGAAGCGGGCTCTGAATCCTTTCGTGGAACCGTTGCACCGCAGCGTCGGCGTCCGATTCAAGCGTCACGATCTCCGACGCGCCGCGTCCCTCGCGTGCCATATTCTCGAGAAGAAAGCGGTTCACGCCATTGCCGATACCAAAGGCGAAGACACGCGCGGTCTGCCGATGCTTCTGGATGGCATCGAGAATTGCCATATCGTTCCCGATAAACCCGTCCGTCATGAAGCACACGACTCGGAGGCGCTCGGGATCGTTCTGATTGGAGAGCGCGGCGCGAATTGCGGCCATCATCTCCGTTCCGCCGCCGCCGTTGAGATTTTGCAGGTATTGAAGCGCCTTCGCCCGGTTTTCACGCGTGTTCAGTACGGGCTTGTCGAAACAGTAGCCGAGCCCGCCCGCAAAGGTCACCAGATTGAAGGTGTCGTTCGGGTTCATCCGCTCGATGGCGAGGCGCATGGTCTTCTTCGCCTTCTCGATCGGGAAACCGCTCATGGATCCGCTCTTGTCGATGACGAAGATCATTTCCTTCGGCGTCACCTCGTCGGGAGTGACCCGATCCGGCGGTTGTAGAATGAGCGTGAAGAAATTACCCTTCTCGCCGGCGTGCGTCAGGATAGAGTCACCAATCGCCTTGCCGGCCACCGCGTACCGGAGCACAAAATCCCTATTCGGAATTTCCTTCTGGTTCTTGAGCGCGATCACGGCCCGCTCGGAGTCCTTTCGCTCAATTTCGACCTCGTGCAAGTCAGAGAAGATGTCTTGAATCGCTACCCCCGCGTTGAGCTTCACCGTCAGAGAGATATCGTGGCCTGCGCGCGTGCCCTCAGGCGTTACCGGCGGCGTGATCCTCGAGCGATCCGGAACAGGGTCCCGCCCCGTGCGCAGCGTCCCGCCCGGAGACTCATCAAACACGGGCCCCACGTGGCTGAAAGGCGCAGGATTGTATCGCGGCCCCACCACCATCGGAAATGAAAACTCATACTCGCCCGCCTCGTATTTCAGATACTCGACATACGAAATCGTAATCTCGACCGAATTTCCCGGCATGATATTCGCCACCGACTGCGTGAAAATGTTGGGCCGCTCCTGATCGAGCAGGCTCGCCGTGTGACCGGCCGCGCGGGCCGCCTCGTAGATTCGCCGCGCCGCCTCGCGACGGTCAATCCTGCCCTTGATCACCCGGTCACCGATCGTCATCGTCATTGCGTCGACCGCGCCGCGCGAGGACATCGGGAAAGTGTAGACGGCCTCAATGGGCTCCTTGTAAGGGTTCGTAAAGCGCTGCGTGAGCGTCACGCGCGCAATAAACCCCGAAATGTCTACCTCGACGTCCGTGTGCTCCAGAGGGCAGAAGGCGCCCTCCAGGCCTACAACCTGCAGCGAACCCGAATTCGGCAGAGCCGCAGACGCCACCGACCCGCCACCGCTCCACGGGCCGAAGATCGCCAGGGCCAGGGTGATAGTACCTAACCCAAGCAACCGCAATCGCTTACCATATATCCACCTGATACCGTTCATTGAACTATCCTCACTTTCCGTGTCCTGAGTGTTTATCGTTTCGCTATACCCTAAGACACCGAAACCTGCGCCGGGTTCGCAGGAAAGGACTATGCATTCCCACGGGGACCGTGGGAACGAGAGACAGCCCCGCAGCCCCGTAGCCCCGTAGGATGGGCTTTAGCCCATGCTGACCCAAGCACAAATCGCTTGGCCTCGGATTAGACGGACAGAACGGATTAACCCCACCATCGTCATTGCGAGTTCGAAGCCGCTCCGCGGGAAATTGGCATAAGAACGCCGGTCCTGTCTTCCATC
>JASJYE010000394.1 GCA_030123645.1 Candidatus Hydrogenedentota bacterium
TGAGCCGTCCGGCGTAGGCTTTGTCTGAAGATTCATCGCAAGCGGCGAAGGGGAGCGCTGATTCTGGGTCTTGAACGGGGGGTGCGGGGGTGGTAGGCTGTTTTATCGATGGGCTTTCATCTCTTTTTTGCGATCACCGAACCTCATGGGGGATCTGGATGAACGTATCGATTTCGGGGCGTCACGTGGAGGTGACGGACGCGATGCGCGAGCATGTGGAATCCGGCCTGCTCAAGATCAAGCAGCATTTTGACCGTGTGATCGATGTGAAGGTGGTGCTGAGCGTGGAGAAGCGGCGTCATCTGGCGGAGATTAATCTTCATGCGCACGGTCTGCAAATTAACGCGAAGGAAGAGTCGGATGACATGTATGCCTCTATCGACTCGGCCCTGCAGAAGATCGAACGCCAGGTGACAAAGCATAAGGAGCGCATTCAGCGGCACCAGCCGCGGGCGCAGCGGGAGACGCTTGAGGCCGAGCACGAGGCGGTCAAGATTGCGGACGGCGAGGACGGGGAGGCCTCGGGTGGAGACGGTACCGATACGCGCCAGGTGCTACACCGGGAAAAGGTGCTGTTGAAGGCGCTGAGCGTTGAGGAGGCTGCGTTTCAGCTCGATCTGCTGGAGGACTCGTTTCTGATGTTCTCGAACGCGGAAACGCAGCAGGTGAATGTGGTGTATTCGCGTGACGACGGCACCTACGGGTTGATCGAGCCGCAATTCTGATCGGGAGTGCGCGCCGGCAGACCGCCCGTCTTGTCCCCCCTCCCCCACGCTGTTACAATCCACATGTCGAAGGTGGCGGCCCCGCACGCAACGCATTGGACATAACGAAGACGTCATGAATTTCGATAAGCTTCCCGTACATCGCCTCTCGAGCATACCCGTGGCCCGTCTGCTGGACCATTTTGACGATAGGATGCACGTGATCGCGGGTCACCAAGGCATCGGGCGCCAAGTGTACATCGGGGACCTGAACCGTCCCGGACTGGCGCTGAGCGGATACCTGGAATGGTTCGCGAGCGACCGCGTGCAGGTGCTGGGGAACACGGAGATTCACTATATGGAGCGCCTGCCGACCTCGGCGCTCGAGTACCGGCTGGAGAACCTGTTTTCCTTTGAGATTCCCGCCTTCGTCCTTTCGCGTAACCTCCGGCCGGTGAACCTTTTCCTGGATATGTGCAACCGGCGGGGCATTCCGGTGATTTCCTCCCCGTTGACGACAGATGAGCTAATCAGCCGGGTCATTCTCTTTCTTGCGGAGGAGTTTGCGCCGGAGACGGACCTGCACGGGACGGCGGTCGATTGTTATGGGGTCGGCGTGCTGATAGTGGGTGCGCCGGGCATCGGGAAAAGCGAAGTGGCGCTGGAGCTGGTCGAGCGCGGGCATCTGCTGGTGGCGGACGACCAGGTGAAGATAAAGCGGGCGCATGAAGACACGCTGGTGGCGTGGACGAACCCGCGTGTCGAACATTGCATGGAGATTCGCGGCGTGGGGATCGTCGACGTCAAGAGCATGTTCGGCGTGGGGCGTGTGACGAACCGCAAGCCGATATCGCTGATGATCGAGCTGGTGGAGTGGAAGAAAGACGAAGACTATGACCGGACGGGGCTCTTCGGCGAGTATGAGGAGATCCTGGACGTGAAGGTGCCCTACATCCGAATTCCAGTCCGGCCGGGCAGGAACATCGCCATTATTGTTGAAGTGGCGGCGCTCAACCATCGCCTGAAAGAACTGGGGCTGAATCCAGCGGAGGAATTAAATAAGCGTATCCTCGCGGCAATGAATGGGTCACTCTAAGCGCCGCAGATGACGCTCCCACGTGCGACCCGGCACAAGCCATGAAATCCTCATCGAGATTTGTACTCATCACAGGCCTATCAGGGGCGGGTAAAAGCCAAGTGCTCCGCCTCTTCGAAGACCGCGGATATTATTGTATCGACAATCTTCCGGCCGCCCTCGTGCCGATCTTCGCGCAGCTTGTCGCCGATGCCGAGTCGCCACACGACAAGGTAGCAGTGTGCGTCGATGCGCGCACCGGCGAGGACCTCGTCAACCTCCCAGAGTACCTCGGGCGCGTGGCGGCGCTTGGATTCCGCCCTGAAACGCTTTTCCTCGAGACCTCGGACGATGTGCTGCACCAGCGTTACAGCGAATCGCGGCGGCCGCATCCGGCCTCGCCCACGGGAAGCATCGATGAGGGGATTCGGCAAGAACGCGAGCTGCTCGACCCAATACGTGAGCATGCGGATGTGGTGATTGACACGAGCACGACGACGACGGCGGACCTGCGCGAGCGGATAGAATCGTTGGCGCTTAAGGACGACAAGAAGGCCGGCATGACAATCGGGGTGTTGTCCTTCGGTTACAAACACGGCGTGCCGAAGGTGGCGGACCTCGTGTTGGATGTGCGCTTTCTGCCGAACCCTCATTATGAACCCGAGCTGCGGCCCCGCGACGGCCGCGAGCAGGTGGTCAGCGATTACGTGCTCGAGAACGAAACCGCGGAAAAATTCTTTGAGCACATCAGCGCGATGTTGAAGTTCTTAATCCCGCATTACGAACACGAGCCGAAGTCGTATCTGACGATTGCCATCGGGTGCACAGGCGGACGGCACCGTTCGGTCGCGGTGGCGCAGAGAATCGCAACGCACCTGCGCGAAATGCAGTATGACGTGACGCTTCGCCATCGCGACCTCGACGGAGATGTCTAGCCCGGATAATCAAGACAACCGAGAAGGAGTAGACCCAACACCACGAAGCGAGAAGCTGAATACTCGGAAACGATCGCGATAGTTTCTAAAAGGAGTATTGGATAAGGCGATGGGTCAAGGTCTTCCGACCAGTCGGCGGCGTCAAACGGCAGTCGATTGGTCCTCATACTGAAGCCGATAGAGCGTGTAGTAGAGCCCGCGGTGGGCGAGCAGTTCTTGATGGGTGCCGACCTCGCGGATTT
>JASJYE010000395.1 GCA_030123645.1 Candidatus Hydrogenedentota bacterium
CTAGTCGGGCTGGGTCTTTCGCGGGAGAATTCCTAGCCAGGATAGGACGCGGTAGCGCAAGACCATGAGGGTCATTTCGGCGCCCAACAGCGCCGCCCGAAAAAGGTTCCCGGTCACGGCGGACGTTCCTACGCGCCGCCGGTAATTTACCGGGATCTCCGTGAAGGGGATTTTGTTGAGGATCGTCAGGAGCATGATCTGCGGGCCGAAGGCGGAGCCGCCGGCGGTGAACTGGGGCGCGATCTTCTCGTAGGCTTCGCGCCGCAGCAGGCGCATGGAGCACCCGACGTCGGTCAGGATCGTCGTGTTGAATAAGAACTCGATGAGCTTGCCCACGCCCCAATTGCCGAACTTGAGCAAGAACCCCATGTTTGCGCCTTCCCAAACGAACTCTCGCGAGGTGCGCGTGCCGAATACCACGGGGACGTCGTCCGAATAGGCCAAGAGCTTGTAGAGATCGTGCCCGGAGAAGGTGCCGTCCGGCTCGGCAATGATTAGAAGATCGCCGGTGGCTTCGGCCAGACCCTTCCAAATCGCGTACCCGTAGCCTTGGCGCTCCTCGTATACGAGCCGTGCCTTCGTTTTCCGGACCTCTTCGTCGGTGCCCTCCGCGGCATTATTATTGACGACGACGATCTCGTCGAGATGCTCGCATGCAAAGAAATCGTCGATCGCCTCGCGAATCGAGTCCTTCTCGTTGTATGTGGGGAAAACGACTGAGACTTTCTGATCACGCCACACGATGCACCTACCAGTATGTGTACAGGATGGACTCGATCGCCCACGATTGGATGCCGAGGAACGCCGCGGTGACGACGAAGGGCACCGGCGACCGCGTGGCTGCCCCGAACTCGTCCAGCAGATGCCCGGCGGGAATCACGAGGAAGGGCATGACATACATGGCCGACCGTTCGCCTTCGCCCCGGGCGAGGTAGAGTATATCGAAGGCGACCAAGGTGAGCGCAAACACATAGAAGAACGCTCTGTGCGCGTGATCGGCCCGGTAAAGCCGCCACACAAACAAAACGGAGATCGGAATGCCCGCGAAAAAAAACCAACATGCCGGGTTGCCGAATTTCCAGGTCCACAACGGCAGCCGCGGATCGTGGATGTCCAGAAGGCGCTGGTCCGTATCGAATTGTTCTTTTGACAACTGAAACACCTCGATAATGTCGAAGCCCGACCACCACCATACGGCCCCTAGGAGGAGAAGAAGGCCTGCGGCCATGAGCACGGCGGTCTGGATCACGCCGCGGCGCGCCTCGGGTTTCGTTAGCCGAATGAGGCCGGCAAAACCAAAATAGACTCCGATAGAAATGATCGAGAAGGAAATGATCGCCAGGAGCCCGTAACAAATCCCGGCCGCAAGCGCGTAGGGCAGGGATGATCTGTTTATCGCGCGCTGGAAGAGGAACAATGTTGTGAGGGTGAAGGGCATGAAGGTGATGTCCGCGCTCGTCGCGGTGAACAGAACAATCGAGGGAACGAGTGTGTAGAGCGCGGTACAGGTGATGGCCGTACGCCGCTCAAATAGCTCGCGTGCCCAGAGGTACATTGGAAATACGCTCAAGGCGCCCAGGGCCATGCTGGCGAGCGAGAGCCCCATCGGCTCCCGGCCCGCCACGTACGAAAGTATCCACAAGATCGCGATGGGCCCGGGCGGGTGCACCTGCGCGTGCATCGAGAGGTAGGGATGCATCGAGACGTAGTCTTGAAACAGGCCCCGGATCGATCCGCCGAGTCCGACGTCATTAATGTATTCGTAAGTATGGCGCTCGTAGGCCTGCGAGATAGCCTGGGGGCCGTCGCGAAGCATCGCGACTGAGGCAGGGAACACAAACGCGAATACAACCAACCCGATCAGCATCCAACGTGTCTCGCGCGGACCCGGCCCGGCCCCGAACCAGTCCAAGCTGCTCATCGTCCAGGTGTAACCTATTAATGAGACCGAGAAGATGAGCAACGACAGAAGGAACCATGGAAAAGCCGTCAGCCCTTGCAGCGCGCCTGCCACCGATCCTTCCCCAAGCGATTCGTTTACAAACGTCACGCCGCCGATGAAGGCCGCGATTCCGGCTGCGATGTAGAAAACAAGAGATGGTTTCGTGAGCAGCTTGGCGGCGAGCCCGCAGACGAGCAGGACGAGTGCAATGCTAAGGGCGGGCGCACTTAGAGATGTAAATACCGGCGAAATAAATGCGTAGAACGGAAAGGGATGCTGGTAGATGCCTTCGATGCCGAGCATCCAGAACAGCAATACTCCGAGCAGGTACCAGGCCGTCACTCTTAGGTAAACCCCTGCAAGACTGCTACCTGGTGCATCTCGAAGGAGCGGGGGGAGGGGGCGCGAAACGGACATGGCCCCTATTCTAGACATGGAGACACACGGAATCTAGATGACAATTTCCGACATTGATGCGCCGTCCGCACGCTATTTCACTCGAATATTGGAACTTCTCGTCGTCAAATGGGAATTAGACTTCTTGGACAGCGGCAATTTGACCACTATATTTTGTGGTTTCCTGCTGGCCTTGAGTCTATATGTTGGGGTAGTGGCTTGACTTGCCGCTGAGGTGTGGGTAAAATCCTCGCGGGGGTCGTATTTCGGGGACTCATGCACGATCTATATATTGACTATTGGCAGAGTCTCAGATCCCGCAGCCACCTGCGCGTTCCCCTTTTTCTTTCCCTGATAGCCCACGCGACCGCCGTTGCCTTTGTGGCGAAAACGGTCCTCCAGCCGCCGCCGCCGCCGCCCATTTCAATAACGTATGAAGTGCAGATTCTCAACGCGCCGGCGCCCGAGCCTGAGCCTGTGAAGAAGCCGCCTCCCCCGCCTGAGCCGGAACCCAAGCCTAAGCCCAAACCGCCGCCGCCTAAGCCCAAACCGCCGCCGCCACCTGAGCCCAAGCCCGAGCTTGTGGCGAAGAAAGTGGAAAAGAAACCTGAGCC
>JASJYE010000396.1 GCA_030123645.1 Candidatus Hydrogenedentota bacterium
GCTCCCCACGCTTTCGAGCCTCAGCGTCAGTTTCGTGCCAGTGAGCCGCTTTCGCCACTGATGTTCCTTCAGATATCTACGCATTTCACCGCTTCACCTGAAATTCCGCTCACCTCTCACGTACTCAAGCCAGGCAGTATCCGAAGCCCTTCCGGGGTTGAGCCCCGGGCTTTCACTTCAGACTGACCAAGCCGCCTGCGCTCCCTTTACGCCCAGTAATTCCGAACAACGCTCGCAACCTCCGTATTACCGCGGCTGCTGGCACGGAGTTAGCCGTTGCTTATTCCTGAGGTACCGTCAGGGCCGGGGCTTTCCACTCCCCGGCTTGTTCTTCCCTCAGAAAAGGACTTTACGACCCGAAGGCCTTCATCATCCACGCGGCATGGCTGCGTCAAGCTTTCGCCCATTGCGCAATATTCCCTACTGCTGCCACCCGTAGGTGTCTGGACCGTGTCTCAGTTCCAGTGTGGCCGATCAACCTCTCAGCTCGGCTACCCATCGAAGCCTTGGTAGGCCGTTACCCTACCAACAAGCTAATGGGGGGCGGACTCATCATCCGGCGGAGCAATAGCTCCTTTCCTAATCCCGCCGAAGCGAGATCATCGTATGCGGTATTAGCGGCCGTTTCCAGCCGTTGTCCCCCACCGGAAGGTAGATTATCCACCTGTTACGCACCCGTTCGCCACTCTACTTACTCCCGAAGGAGCTTTCGCGTTCGACTTGCATGTGTTAAGCCTGCCGCCAGCGTTCGTTCTGAGCCAGGATCAAACTCTCCGAATAAAAAACTAAACTACGCCCGGAACCACCGGTTAGGTGTCAAGGCGCAGCTCATTGAGAATCTGATACCAGCAATCTGCTGATATCGTACTTCTTGCTTCACTTAAGAAGCTTGTCATTGACAGGACCGCGACTCCGGCTTTGCAAGCCGGCGCCGCGCCCTCACATGAGTCTGACTATCATGCGTCGTATTCAATTTTCAAAGAACAACAGGCGATGTACCGCCCCTTCCTCGCGCGCACACTCTAGACACGCTCGAGGTATCAGGGAGGTTAGTCTATGTGACCCATCACTTTGAGCGGCGTACACTCCGCACGCCTGCCGCACTCATCGGCGCCGTGTAACATCACCCATCGGGGATGTCAACGCGCGCGCAGCACCTCTTTCGATGTTCCAAAAGAACCCGAATCTAGGGGATGAATACGCACCACCTGGGCACCTTACAGAACCCAGAAGCATCGTAGTGTAGCATGTCGGAACCACGAAGTCAAATCAGGATTCGGGAGGGCCGCAGCTATGGCTGCGTGGCCCAAACGGGCATTTCACCAAACACGATACCGAAAACCGGCACCGCGATGAAATAGGTGATCAGCGTCACCAGGACAACGCCGATAATGTTCAGCAAAACGCCCGCCCGCGCCATCTGCGGCACGCTAAGGTGCCCACCGCCGAAGACGATTGCGTTCGGCGGCGTCGCCACGGGCAGCATGAACGCGCACGATGCGCTAATCGTCGCGGGGATCATCAGCAGAAGCGGGTTGACGCCGAGGGCAGGCGCGGCGGCGCCGCCCAGGATAGGCAACATGATGGACGTCGTCGCCGTGTTGGACGTCACCTCCGTCAAGAAGGTGAGCATCAGCGCAATCGCCAGCACGACGAAGAGCGGGGGCACACCGTCCAGTAACGTGAGCTTGCCGCCCAGCCACTCGACCAGGCCCGTAGACGTGAAGGCCCGCGCGAGGGCCAACCCGCCCCCGAAGAGAATGAGTATTCCCCACGGAATGCGCCTCGCCCACTCCCAATCCAGCGCGAACTCGCCCCGTTTTAAATCCACCGGGATCGCGAACAAGGCCAACGCAGCCGCGATAGCGACGGTGCCGTTGTGCACATAGGCCGGGTTCGGAAACATATTGCGCCATCCGGGAATCGTGACTACGCCCAGATTGATGTCCGCGCGGAATATCCACGCGAGAGCAGTGCACACCCACACCACAAGCACGATCCGCTCGCCGCGGCTCATGACTCCAAGCGACCGGATGCGACCCTCGATCTCCTCGCGCGCGCCGGTGAAGGTCAGGCCCCGAAAATTGAACAGGACACGCGTCAGCAAAATCCACGTGACCGGGAGCATGATTGCTGCCATAGGCACGCCGACGAGCATCCACTGGAAGAAGCCGATCTCCGGCGCGCCGGGGAATAGCCCTGTATATTGTGTAATCAGCACGCCGTTCGGCGGCGTGCCGATAAGCGTCGCAACCCCGCCGAAGCTCGCCGCATACGCGATGCCCAGCATCAGCGCGACGGGGAAATTCTCGACGCCCTCGCCCTCCGCCCGTTCCTTCATCTGATCGATAACGGCCAGGGCGATCGGCAACATCATCAGCGTCGTCGCCGTGTTTGAAATCCACATCGACAAAAACGCCGTCCCGAGCATAAAACCCAAGACCAGTCGGCTGGGATTCGTGCCGGTACGCACAACGATATTGAGCGCGATGCGCTCATGCAGGTTCCACTTTTGCATGGCCATCGCGAGAAAAAAGCCGCCCATAAACAAAAAGATGTTCGGGTCGCCGTAAGCCTCGGTGACCTCGCCGGCGTCTAAGACACCCATCAACGGAAACAGCGCAACCGGGAGGAGGGCCGTTGCTGCGAGCGGCGCCGCCTCAAGCATCCACCACGTCGCCATCAAAATCGCGACGGCCCCCGCGCGTTGGCCTTCGGCGGTCATCCCTTCGGGTGTCGGGAGAAGAAGCACTGCAACGAACAGCGCAATACCCAAGGGCAACCCAAGTTTCTTGTGAAAGGAATAGCCTTTCTCGTCCGTCATGCGCGCGCCTTTCCATCCGCAACAGCCGCACTAGAGCAGTTTAAAATTATACTGATACCTTTGCTGCTACCGCGCCGGAACGTCCGGTCTCGTATTGGCAGCCGTGACTTCCTCTTCCTTAACGACT
>JASJYE010000063.1 GCA_030123645.1 Candidatus Hydrogenedentota bacterium
CAAAAGTCCCTGTTTTTGGGCGACCGATTGGTTTTTCACCGGCTCCACTGTCCCCGTTTTGCGGCCTCCATGCGACGCAAGAAAAGAGACATATTCCAAACCGGTGGTTCCGGCCCGTCTGCGCTCGTGCTTTGCTCCGCTTGGGTCTATTTTTGAAGGAGCCCAAAAGTCCCTTATTTGCTAAGCGGACTTGTGCCGGTCCTGCGGCGGCTCCAATTCCTCTTCGATGCCGTCGTCTCCAGTTGCACCACCCGGGATCTCTGCCGGCCTCGAGCGCAGCTCTTCGACGTGATGCAAGGTGGAAGATCCCGCCGGCGATAGGCGGGCGGGCTCACCAAAATCGGCGCGCAGGATTGAATTCCGGGTGTCCTGCTCTTGGATTTCGGGCTCGGCCTCGGGGGCGCCTTCTTCTGGGCCCGTTTCCGGCTCTGCGTCCGCTTCATCGACAGCGGCCCCGCCGGCGAGAGGAAGGCCGAAAAGCACCATAAGCCGCTCAAGCACGTTGGAACCTTGTAGGAGCTGTGAATGCAGGGCCATCAACTCCTCGACCGCCGCGCGCTGCGTCGCGATCTGCTCCAGATATTTTTCGCGCGACTCATCGAGCGAATGCCTGAGCGTGTCCGCGCGCAGTTTTTCCGTCTCGACTTGCTGGGCCGCTTCCTGCTTCAGGGCGTCGATGTCCCTGTGGAGCTCGTCGAGTTCCTTCCGGGCACGTTCTAAAAGACTTTTTATTGTATCGCGTTCAGAATGGGTGCGTACAATGGATCCTTGGAGCTGTTCGCGCTCCCGTTGGAGCGTATCGCGCTCGTCACGTATTGCTTTAAGCTCGGCATGCAGCTTCGCAAGCTCCTGGGCCGCTGCCTCGTCCTCCAAAGCCGATTTCGAATCGTCACGGGTCCCTTCCTCGACCGATTCGTTCTGCCCGCCCTTCGCTTGCGCGTAGACATCTTCCAGCTTCTCGATCTCCGATATCTGACGCGCTTTTTCCTCTTGCGCTTGTAGAAATTCGCCGCGGCTCTCCTCCATCTGCTGCATAAGCCGCTCTGCGCGTTCGAGCATGCCGGCGGCCTCTTCGCGGGCTTCCCTCGCCTCCGCGTGCGTATCCTCGAGCGGCTGCGAATCCTTTTCCTGCGATGTCTTGGCGAGGAGGGCGCTCTCGGCCTTCAAGTGCTCGATCTCTTCGTTCGCCGCCGTTAACCGCTCTCGAGACTCAGAAAGATCGACGCTTCGCTCCTCGACACAGTCCCGTAATGCCGCCACGTCGTCTCTTTCGCCCTGAGCTTTTTCGTGACCCGGATAGGCCACATTAGGACGGGCCTTCAGATCCTCGATTTCACGATTTTGGCGCGCGATGGTTTCCTCGGATTCCTGACGGATACGCCGCTCGATTAAGTTGACCTGACGCTGCGTGTCTCCGGCGGCTATTTCGACCACCCGCGCTTTTTCAAGGGCCGCACGGAGTTCAGGCGGGACGGCGTTTAAGCGGTTGGGATGGATCCGCGAGGCGAAGACGACGTAATGATCGTTTTCGAGGAAAATTCGGACCACATCTCCTAGCACGCGGAGGTCATCGTCGAATCGGTCGAGATCATCAACAAGCAAAATGGCCTTTTGCGCCAGGTCCACGGGAGTGGGGTCATCCACCAATTTCCGGACCTCATCCGGGAGGTTGCACGGGCTGACGTATGCGATACCGGTGTGGCTCGAGGACGCTCGGACATCATTTACGATGGAGTGCAACAGATGCGTCTTCCCGCAGCCGTGGTCTCCGACCAAGATGATGGGCTGAGGCCTCTCTGTTTGTAAGCGGGCTACGCCGCGACAGGCCCCGAGGGCCTCGCTATTTGCGTCATCGACGATATAGGCACTAAAGCCAAAGCGCTTCATGGCTCGCCCTTCTCATCGACCTGATCCCCCGTTTGAGCCCCCGATCGGCCTGTGCCCAATTCTACCCCTCAACCGCTGCTGAATCAATGTCTTAGTTCGCATTTCCCCTTTATTAAGTTGCTCACGGCGCAAGCCATCTGGTAGTTTTGCAAGTGTTCAAGGTCCAGACCTATGCGAATCGACATCGCAGCACAATCCGATACCGGCCGCCGAAAAAAGGACAACGAAGATTCCTTCGGCGTCTTCCGGGAAGATACCCCCGATCTGCGCCTCTTCCGAAACGGCGCGCTGCTTATCGTGGCCGATGGTCTGGGCGGACACATGGGCGGCGAGATAGCGAGCAAGCTGGCCGTCTCGATGATGAAGGACGTCATGAAAGAGTCTCTGCCCCCGAGTAGGGAGGACGGGGATCAAGACGCGGCAAATTTAGCGCTGATGTGCCGTTATGTCGAAAAGGCGAATGCAAGCGTATTCCAGACAAACCAGGACTTGAACCCGAACGGAAAACCAATGGGGACGACGCTCGCCACCGGGCTGATAACACCGCGGAAAGTTCACATTTGCAACGTGGGCGATTCCCGCGTGTACCACATTCGCGATGGTGAAATTATCGGGCAGACCGAGGACCATTCCTGGGTGGACGAACAGGTGAAGCTGGGACTTATGTCGAAAGCGGAGGCGGAAGTCGACTACCGCAAGAACGTCGTGACGCGCAGCATCGGCACACGGGCGGAGGTGACGGTAGACACCTACACCTGGCACATCGTCCCCGGGGACTGGGTGATGCTGTGCTCCGATGGCCTCGTGAACATGGTCAAAGACGCGGACATTTGCGAGGAATTCAGGAAAGGAGGGAACGCGGCGGAGATTACCGCGCGCCTTATCAACCAAGCCAACGAGAACGGCGGTAAAGACAACGTAACTGTCATCGCGGCCAATATCAGCCCCAGCCTGTTTCACCTCCTCTATTTTGCGCTTCGCGCGCTCAAACGGAAACACGGCTTCATGCTGCTGTGGTTCGTCATATCGCTGATCCTCGGACTGGCGGGCTTCGTCGCCGGCTACCTCTACCGCGACGGGGGAAACTTATTGCCGATTTTCTGATGGGCCGGCCGCGTCATGCCGCTCTTCGACGCCATAGTACTTCCGATGAAATCCTTCCTCGTCCCACTCCAGATAGGTTCGGTGATGCATCCAGTCCCCTGTGTTGATATAGGTGCCGCTGCCGTTCGGCGTGGGGAACTCCTCCTCCACCGGGTGGTGCGTGTGCCCGCAGAAAACCACGTCCGCCTCGCCATCGGCGAGCAATCCCTTTGCAAACTTCCGCATCGCCTCCACCTCACGGCTTTCTCTCGGATCGTCCGGCGACAACAACCTTCGGCTCGAGTGCGACACCCGCTGCGCGAGACTCATCGCCCAATCCGGATGCAGGATCCGAAATAAACGAGCGGCCCAGGGTGCGCGGGCAACGTATTTGAAGGCGCGATAGCCGTAATCCGACGGGTTGGTTCCGTCGCCATGGACAAAGAGCACCCGTTTGTCTCCGAGCACGCAGACATAGCGATCCCGGTGAATCGTGAAGCCCAGATGCTGCTCGAGAAACCTGCCCGCCCAGAAATCATGGTTGCCGCAGACAAGGTGACAGGACATCCCGCGTTCATGGAGGTCCGCGAAGGCCCGGAGAACGTCGAAATAGGCGGAAAAGATAACGTGGCGGTACTCGAACCAAAAATCGAAGAGGTCGCCAAGAATAATCGTGCGGTCGAATTCGGCAGGGTCGATTTGGCGGAGGAAGTCCGTGAAGTCCCTAAGGGTTTTTTCTCCCGGCGGGCCCACTTCCAGATGGACGTCCGCGAAGATTAGGGTCTTCATCGAAGAAGGCTGATTTCACTCGGGGGCCAAAAGCGGATTACGGCTTTGCCGATGAGCGTCTCATCGGCGATGGCGTTGAAACTGCGGCTGTCCTTGCTCACGTTGCGATTATCGCCAAGCACGTAATACTCGCCCGGGCTGAGCAACAACTCTTGGTGCTCGTCGGAGCGACGCGCGCCGGGCGCGATGTAGGGCTCTTCAATCTTCTTGTTATTGACGTATACCACGCCGCGCTCGTAGGTCACCAATACCTGCGGAACGGGATCGCCCGCGTCCTCGGGGCCTTGTGCGCCTACGGTTCGCCCGCTCTGCTTCTTCGAGCCCATCGCGATGACCCGCTTTACATAGCGCTTGGTGAGGTTGTCGGGACTTTCGAAGACGATTATGTCGCCTGGTTCGATGGCGTTGAGCCCGCGGAAGAGGCTGAGCTTACTGAGCTCGTGCGGGAGTTTGAAAACGAGGATGCGTTGGTTATTGGAAAGCGTGGGCTCCATCGACTCGCCCTGGACCTCATAGCCCTCGATGACGTACTGCCGCAACCCAAGAAAGATAATCAGAAACCAGACCACGAGCTTGAGGAAGTCTATTACTTCCCGTTTTAGCTCTTGCTTGTCCGGCGGACTCTGTGCTGCGGCAGCCTGAGGCGCCTCTTGCTCGTTGGGTTCCACGCGCGCGATCACTCCTAAAAACGATTTCCGACCGCTTAAATCTAACATCTTTCCCGTCAACTTTCAAATCATGAGCGCGGCCGGGTGCGTTTAAGCGCCGTACTCACGCTGAGGGACGTTATAGGCGGTGTTTTTCGCCTCTCCCGCTCCAGCGCAAGGTCGCGATCTTAAAATGCGTAGTCGTCACTGGCCTTTTTCTTGCCCACGTTGCGCTAACGCAATTTAACGGCGGGATCGTAGGACGGATCTCCGCTTCTGCGCCACTCGTCGATTAGCATTTCAATTTTGTTGTCGTTCGAAGGCGTGTAATTGTTCAATAGATAATTCAATTCTTCACGAATGCGCTTTTGCGTGTTTGCTCCCGCCCCCGGCGCGACTTCCTCGACGACTCCCTTTCGGCCCTTCTCCACCTTCTCCCGAAAGGTGTCGCCGCGGCCCGTAATTTTTTTGGCCGACTCGATCAATTACGTCCGCTTGCTTTTCCAAGTCCTGAGATCGCGCGGCCCCTTCGTCGGCGTCCTCAAGGGCCGCAGCCAGTTTCAGTTCACCCATTAGACGGTCGATCGCTCGGTAGATTAGATGTAACTTGCGCGCTCAGATCCCTGCTTGATCGCGCGGAACCGCGCACGAACCACAGTCGCCTGATCCCTGAGACGATCCAGGAGCCGCGAAGCCTCCACCTTTTCCTTGGCCTCTGCCGCCGCCTGCTTGACTTCTTGGATCATGGATTTCCTGAGTTCATCTGCCTCCATTTACCATTCCTTCGGATCGAGGCACAGAAACCGGCACAGGTGTATTTCATGCTCCACTGCCGGCGGCCGAAGCACCCTCGACACTCTCCACGACGAGCCCAAGCACCTTCGGTACAGCGGAATCGGCCAAGAAGCGCGGGATCAGGATTTCGGTGTCGCCAACGAGTTGACGCGCAATAAACAGCACCGCAGCGGGGTGTTCATAGGCCAATTCTTTCATGTATTGCCACCATTGGCCGTCCTCAATCTCACGCCCCAATAGCGTCACTATGATATCCCGGGGATCGGGACCCTGTTGCTCCTCGATTTCCTCCTCCAACGTTTCGGTATGGGGTTGGGCGACACGTCTAAGGCGCTCACCAAAGGATTGTAACAAGCGGCACGCCTCCGCGTAGCGGGTCCTGAACGCCTCCCAATCCGGATCCAATTGCGTCACCAACTCCTTCAAGAACTCCAAGCGCACATTGAGCGGATATTGACGCAGCCGCGAGGAGATCTCCTCATCCGGAAGGAGGAATTCCAAGGCCGTATTGACGTGAGTTTCTTCTTCCTGTAGGGCGACGCAGTCCTCGGGGCGGGCGGGGTAGACACCATGCAGCATTAAGGCCTTGGTTTGATAATTGGAAACGGCGGCCAAGGGCTCGGGGAACGCCGCGTAGTCGTACGATAGCCCAATCGCAATGAGATAGCCGCCGACCCCTTTCTCGATGTCCCCGGCGGCCAGGGCTTCGTCTGCCTGCTTCAGGAATTCGTCCAGCATTTTGTGGCGAATACGCAATAGCTCGTAGGCCTGGGCCGCGACGCTGTATTTCTGTCCGCGCACTGCGTTGTCCGCAAGCATCATCAAAAGCCCGGACGGAAATTGCGCTGGTCGCTTCGCTTGCAACTCGCCTTGAATATGCGCCCACGTTTTCTCCTCGCGAACTGCGTCAAGTGCGGCGCGAAACCGTTTGTCCGATCGTTGAGTGTCGTCAGGCAGCATATACGCGTACTTTTCGCTTTCCAATACCTCGGTCGAGCTCTCACGCGCGGGAGAGAAGGCCGCAAGGAGGGTCTGGAAGTTCACGATATCGCCGTCACAGATCGCTTTGGCGAGGGCCTCGGCCACGAGGTCCATGTCGACCAATTTCGCTACAGCGTTTTGCGTTCGTTTGGCCACGCGCCAGTTAACCCCTTCCAGCGGCCATCATCTGCTTCACAGTAGCCGCCCGCTCTTCCCAGTCGATGGAGGGGGAGGTAACCTCGTGGTACGGCAAGCGCTCAAGTATCGCGTGGTAAAGACGGTGGCGGTAGTGCCGCAAAAGACGGGTGGCGTAACGCGCATGTGCCGGGTTCCAATGGCTTGCCTCGACGACCTCCTTGTCTTGGCCCGCCTCGAGCATCGTCTCCTCTACGTATTTGCTCAAAAAGGACTTTACCTTCCCGTCGAACTCGCGCCGAAGCGCATCGCACTTGTCCCGATCCGACTGATCGGCCGTGCGCCAGGCCTCCTCGAGCGCGATAAGTTCGCTGCGCCGGTTCCAATACTGTTCGCGCTTGCCCTTGTCACGCAGTATGTAGACAGCGGCGTTGAGTTTCGCCATTTCGCGAAGGTAATGGCTGCGGCGCTCCTCTGTAATCTCCACACGGGCGATTTCCCGCACAAGGTGCTTCATTAGACGCTTGTAGGTCTTGCGCACTTCGCCCGGATTGGCCTGATCGTCCAACTCGAGAATTTCGAAGTAATTCAGATATCCCGCTTCTTCGGCCATCCTGCCCCCTTATGTTTAGGCCTGTCATTCTAGCCTGTAATCCACTCAGCGCACAACAAGAGACGCGCCGCTACGTGTGAGAAGTTTCGTGTGCTATCCTTAAGGGGAGGAAGCATTGCGAGCGGTTTATGCCTCGGCGCGGCTGGACGGCGCCGCGGCCCGATCGGCGCAATAAGGACAAAACAGCCATGGGCGACGCGGATCCCCGGACGAAAGAATCGATCGCTGTAAAGACGGAGAAGAAGATACAGCCCCCGTCGATGCACAAGGTGCTGCTGCACAACGATCACTACACCACCATGGAATTCGTCATTGATATTTTGGAGTCGATCTTTGCTAAACCCGGGGCCGAGGCGGTTCGTATCATGTTGAATGTCCACGAAAAGGGCGTGGGCGTCGCCGGGGTCTACACGGCCGACATCGCGGAGACCAAAATCGTATCCGTGCGCTCACGCGCGCAAGATCAAGGCTTCCCGCTGAAATGCACCATGGAACCCGAGTAAGGCCCGTTTTTAGCGAGGAAACGACTTGGACAAAGCTGTAATACATGATAAGAAACCGGCAATCTTGGAGCTCGAGGCCGGGACCTATTGGTGGTGCGCATGCGGGCGTTCAAAGACGCAGCCCTGGTGCGATCGATCGCACCAAGGAACGGGGCACACGCCTGTAAAAACAGAGTGCACGGAGGCCAAACGGGTCGCGATGTGCAACTGCAAGCAAACAAAGAACCCGCCGTATTGCGACGGATCGCACGCTTCCTTGTAAAGCGAGGCTTCGCATGAGGAACCGCGCATAGGCGGAACGGACACAAAATGATCAGCAAAGATTTGGAGACGGCGCTTACTTCCGCGCTGGGTGAGGCGCGCAGGCGGCGCCATGAGTATCTGTGTGCAGAACATATTCTGTATGCGCTCTTGGATGACGAGCAAGGGCGCTCTATTCTCGTCAATTGCGGAGCGGACATTGACCGTCTACGCGGCCACTTGGATGGGTTCTTGGAGAACGACGTTGAACGCGTGCCTGAGGGCCACGATCTTGTGGTGCAGCAGACTGTCGGCTTCGAACGCCTGATGCAGCGCGCGCTTACGCATGTGCACTATTCCGGCAAGTCCGAGGTCGAGGCGGGAGACATTCTTGCCGCGATTTTCGAGGAGGACGGTTCGCATGCGGCGTACTATCTCGAGTCGGAAGGGGTAGCGCGCCTGGATGTCCTCAATTACATCTCGCACGGAGTTTCCAAGGCCGGCCCGGGCGACGATCGCGCGGACTGGCGGACTGAAGGTGAGGGAGAGGAAGAAGACGCGAAACGACAGGCCAAACGCGACCCGCTCGAGGCCTATACGGTAAGTCTTTCTGAGCTCGCGGCACGCGGCAAGATCGACCCGCTGATCGGCAGAGAGCTTGAGCTTCGGCGCGCCGTTCGCGTGCTTTGCCGGCGGCGGAAAAACAACCCCGTGTTTGTCGGCGAGCCGGGCGTGGGGAAGACGGCGATCGTTGAAGGCATGGCCCTGAAGGTGCACGAGGGACAGGTCCCGAAAGTCCTGCTCGGAGTCGAGATTTTGCGGCTCGATCTCGCCGCGCTGCTGGCGGGCACACAGTTTCGGGGCGACATGGAAGCGCGAGTCAAGGCGGTTGTGAACGCCCTGCTCGAGCGTGACAATGTCATTTTGTTCATCGATGAGATACACACGGTCGTTGGCGCAGGGTCGACGCGCGGCTCCGACGTGGACGTGTCCAGCATCCTTAAGCCCGTCCTCGCGTCGGGCGATCTGCGCTGCATCGGCGCGACGACCTATGAGGAGTATAAGAACGGCTTCGACAAAGACCGCGCGCTCTCGCGGCGCTTCCAGAAAATCGACATCGTCGAGCCGACCGTCGAGGAGACGGTCCAAATTCTGCGCGGTTTAAGATCCCGCTACGAAGAGCATCACGGCATCCACTATACGGACTCGGCCCTGCGCGCCGCGGCGGATCTGGCCTCGAAGCACATTAATGACCGCTTCCTGCCGGACAAGGCCATCGATGTGATCGATGAGGCCGGCGCACAGGTCCGAATATCTTCGCAATCTCAGCGCAAGACCATCCGGCCGCTCGACATCGAGAAAATCGTCGCCGAAATGGCCCGGATTCCCACCCGCACCGTTTCCACCGACGACAAGGAGCGCCTCGAATCGCTCGAAGACGATATAAAGAGCGTGATCTTCGGCCAGGACGAGGCCGTGCACAAGATCGCCACGTCCATCAAGCGCTCCAGGGCGGGTCTCGGCGACCCGGACCGCCCCGTGGGTTCGTTCCTCTTCACCGGGCCGACCGGCGTCGGTAAAACGGAGCTCGCCAAGCAGCTTGCCTCAGTTCTCGGCGTGCAATTCATCCGCTTCGACATGAGCGAGTACATGGAGCCGCATGCCGTATCGCGTCTGATCGGGTCGCCCCCGGGTTACGTCGGTTTCGATCAGGGCGGGCTGCTAACCGAGGAGATCCGCAAACATCCGCACTGCGTTCTATTGCTCGATGAAATGGAAAAGGCGCATCCTGATATATACAACATTCTCCTTCAGGTGATGGATCATGCGACGCTGACGGACAACGCCGGCAAGCAGGCCGATTTTCGCAACGTGGTGCTCGTCATGACGTCCAACGCCGGCGCTCGCTCGCTCGAATCAAACGTCATCGGCTTTGCGTCGGCACAGGATGCCGCCCGCGGCAAGAGCATCAAGGCAATCGAAAAGGCCTTCAGCCCGGAATTCCGAAATCGGCTTGACGCCATCGTGGCCTTTGACGCGCTTCCCATGGAAGTCGTGCTGAAGATCGTCGACAAATTCGTGCGCCAACTCCAGGTCAAACTCGATGATCGCAAGGTCGGCGTCAAAGTAACCGGCCCCGCACGGCAGTGGCTCGCGGACCGGGGTTACGAACCGAAACTCGGCGCGCGGCCCCTGGGCCGGCTAATGCAACGTGAGATTGAGGACCG
>JASJYE010000064.1 GCA_030123645.1 Candidatus Hydrogenedentota bacterium
CGTCGCGCTGGCCTTCGGGCCGGGATTGATGGCGGAGGCGGTGTTGTTCGCTTGACGCGGTTTTTTTCTACGTTCCTGCGTCTGTCGGTGCGGTTCAAGGAATCGGGATCACGACCTCGACCTGGCTTCCGGGCAAAATCGGCGTGTCTTCCGTAGGCGTCAGATTAATGCGGACGTAAATGCCGCTCTGCTGCCCAGGCAGGTTATCGCGCAATAGCTCCGGGACACGGATGGATGTCGTGGGATCGTTCGCAATCGTGCCGGGTAACTCGCTGTCCGTCCCCGGAATGCGGACGATGGCCTCGGCTCCGGCACGCAAATGGCGCGCGTATTTTTCCGACACATAGGCCTCGACCCAGATGTTGTCGCGGTCGGCGACGCTGACGACGATGCGCTCGGATTCGACGCGGCTGCCCTCGACCGCCCCCACTTCAAGCACGATGCCGTCGAAGAGCGAGCGTACGATGAGGTCGTCGGGCCGCGTTTGCGCGACGGAAAGTTTAAGTCTGCCACGTTCGAGGGCGCGGGCATCCGAGACGTTTTCTTGGTTAAGGCGATCGAGTTCGAGCTTCGCCTTTTCGAGGGTGGCGCTGCTGGCTGCATTTTGTTCCCGCGCGACGTTGAGGCCCAATTCCGCCTGTTTCCATGTGTGAAACGCGACATCGGAGGCATCGCGCACGGTATCCACGTCAGACTGGATGGCGGCCCCCATCGCGAAGAGCTCGGAGACCCTGTCGGCCCGGCGTTTGCGGCTGGTGTACACGTTTCTCAGCTTCTGAACTTCGATTTCGGCGTTGGACTCGGCGGCCTGCCTTCGTGTGCTGTCTTCGTCGTAGGCCGCCTGGAGTCTCTCCACGTCTTTCTGCGCCTGCTCGATGACGTTTGCACGGAGTTCACCGGCCTGCTCGTTGAGCCGCTCGATTTCATCCAGCAACGCGTCCTGCGCCTCCCGCACGGTTTCGGAGGGGGTGGATGTGAGTGTGAAGAGGACGTCGTCTTTCTTCACCAACTGGCCGCGTTCGAGGCTCAGGCCGTTTATGGTCCCTTCGAAGGGCGCGTAGTAGGGCGTGTACTTCGCCTCCACCAACCCGTAGGTATAGATGGTGCCGACGCGGGAAAAGAGGTAATAGCCGTAGGCGGCCGCGCCAAGGATGATGAGAAGAATGACGATGCCGAGTATCGGCCGCTTTCGGATACGCGCGTCGCGCATCTCGATCTGTGCGGGGGTTACGGCTGCTAAGGTTTCTCCACTGCTCTGAAAGTCTATACGCATGGTCTCACTCTCGATTTGAAAACGTCACCAGGGCCCCGTAATCGTGAAACGCCATTCCGGCGTAATACTCGTGTTGACCGAATTGCTTGTAAATTTCCCGCTCGAAGGCTTGAACGCGTTCCTTGGACCACGCCGCGACCGTGTTTTCCGCGGGCGCGCCGGCCGAGAACTCGATCCCGATTTCGAGCGGTTTCTCGAAGGCGTCGAGGGCCGTCGCCGACCACCGGAAAATGGCGTCCTCGTTTGAGAAATAGCTCATGACCGTTGCACCATCAAGGAGGCCGCGGAGGCTGCTAAGAAGTTCCGCTTCTTCCTCGCGGAAAAATTTCGCCGGCAGGTCGGCCCATAACGGCAGGCCGCCCGCGAGCTCGCGCCGGGCCGTCTCGAGCAGGTTCCGGTAGCTAGACTCGAGCGCCTCGCGCCGCACCGCGTCGGTCTCCCAACCGGGCAGGGAGTGGGGTTCGAGGTCGAGCTTCACGCCGGCGATCCTCGGTTCGAAGCGCGCGAAGCCGGCGTTGAAATTGAGAATCTGGCGAATCGACCGCGAGACGGCGCCCGTGTCGTTGTCCTCGATCCACTCGGGCTCGCCGAGGAGCGCCCAGACCTCGATGTCCCATTGGGCGCAAAGTTCCGTCAGCAGCGTCATGCGTTCCCAGTCGTGCCGATCGTTGAAGATGCGCGCATCGGAGTAGAGGTATACGTACACGCGCCGCGCGCCGCGAGTGCGCAGACCGTCGATGAGCTCGTCGATGGCGTCATCGGATTGCAAGTGCTCTTTCGCTTTCCACAGCCACGTCGCTGGACGCCTTCGGTCGCGCTGGCTGCGCTCGAAGGCAGCGCCTTCATCCGTTAAGCGGTCAATGAGACCCATTTCGCGCCATACCTTGGCGAAGCGCAGACCGAGGTCCATCTCGACGCGCTGCGACTTGTCGAGCGCGCGCAGGTATTCGAACTCCGCCGTCAGCGGCGCGAGAACTCCTGAACCGAGCCTGTCCTCGACGGCACCGGGCTCGTCCGGCGGTCTTAGGAGCTCGAGTGTCGCGCCCGGCGGGCCGTAATCGCGGTGAAGTCGCGCCACCCGCAGCTTCTCGAGGAAATACGACTGTGACGAGCGCTTGGCGGTGAGGTCGCGCTGCGCCGCGCGGAAATCTACATAAGCCTCTTCCATGGCGGTCTTGACGCGCCGGACTTCCGTGTCCTGCGACAAGCGGAGCGACGAGACGATTTCGGCCCATAATTGATTGTGCAGCCGATTGGCCTTGACGCTCGCGAGCGGGATTTGTCCCGTCAGTGCAAGGGACACAATTTCATCCGAGACCGACTCGGGTACGAGGGCCGCCTGGGCCGGGGTAAACGCTTTGCGGTGGAACTTGCGGTTCCGATGCTCATAACCGGCGGAGGCGCTCGCACGGGGGCGTATCGCGGGCCCGGCCGTCTGCAGCCAAAAGGCGCTGGCGAGGGCGTTTTCCGCGATCTTGATGCTTGGGTGATTCAACTGTGCGAGATGGACGGCCTCCTCGAGCGGCGGCAGAACGTAGCGATCGAAATCGTAGCGGGCGTCGTAGGCCAGTTTTATGTCGGTTGCGAGCGGCAGGCCCATGACTTCCTTAAGGCGAGTCTGGACGAAGGCCAGACGCTCTTCGTCGAAGCGCCGTTCGGACAGGATGCCTTGACGAACCTGCTCCGTCGACATGATCTGCAGCCGCGTGGCCTCCTGCTTGTTACGAAGGCTGCGGTAATAGGCCATGCGCCTGCCGGTTACGGCCAACTGCTCGGTTTCGATGTCGATTCGCTGGGCGAGGTAGATCGCCTCAAAATACAGCCCAGCGGCTTCCGCGATCCGGTCGTTAACTTCCTTGTCGAGGAGGTCGTTCGCAACGGCCGCGTCGCGCAACGCGCTCTCAGTCCGGGCGTTGTTCTCGCGAAAATCGAGGAGCGGCTGTGACAGCCCGGCGAAAACGCGCAGAATCTGCTTCGTGACAGTGTCGCCCGTGAAGACCGCAGGTATATTGTCGAACAAGGAAACCGCGTCATCATAGGAAAGACCCAGATCGAGGCGGGGCCAATTGTTCAGTTTGAACTGGGCGGCGTCGAGCAGTGCGGCGGCGTAGCGCGCGCGCCGCCCGTTCACGGCCGGGTTGTGTACGCGGACGTGGTCGGCGACCGCTTCCAGGTCGAATTGATCGGGCAGCGTTAGCAGCACCGGCCGGGGCTTGCCGTCCTCGCTGACGCTTGCGAGGAGCATTTTGCCTTCGTGTTCGGATCGCGGGAAGGGATACACGAAGGGGCGCGCGATCTCAGAGAATACGAATGCACCTTCGGTCTCCTTGTGGTTCGCGCGCATGGTCTCGAGTTCGCGGATGTATTCGGAGGCGTTCTCCACTTGAAAGAGGCTGTGGTGACCCAGCAGATCCGCCACGAAAACGAGCCGGCCGTCGGTGAGCATGGCGGGAAAGAGGGCGTCGAAGTCCTGGTTGACAAAAAGGGGCCTGGGCGGCCCGCCGTAGATGTCGCCGAGCATCAGCCGGTGGGGCTCGTCTTTCTCGTGATGGATATAGACGATCCGCTCCGTGCTCACGATCGGGACGGCCTGGTAATCGGCGCCTTTGGCGCGCGTAATGCGTTGGTATCCAACCGCTTCGAGGGCCCCTTCAGAGGTGACGCGGAAGTCGTAGCGAAAGAGGTCGAGGTCGGCCGTGAGCCGCGCCCCGCCTTTTCTGACCGGGACGCTGCGGTAGAGGGAGAACGCGCCCTCGCCGGCGGGTGCGAGATCGCCGTCGCGGGCCAGCGGCTCTTGAATGGTCTCGATGCGAAGCTTGTGGCCGTTGAAATACAGCCAGGGATTCTCTGCATCCTCACCATCGGCAATCCGGAAAAAGACGGCCTTGTCCTCGTTCCAGTACAGTTCCGGCGTCAAAGGATCGGTGTAGGGTTCGGCGCCCTTCGAGGACAGATGGAAGACGCGGGCCGGCTCCAGATCGATCTCTGAAAGCCGTTCGAGGATTCCTTGCGGCGTGGCGGCAAGCGGTTCGTAGAGCCGGTGGTGGTCCCCCGCCTTGACCGTCTGATCGAATTCCTGAAACGACCCCGTCACGCAGCCGGTGAATACGGCGGTGGCAAGGACGATGGTCGCAAGGGATCTGCTATTTCCCAAAATCGTCGTCATTCTTGAAGGTCCGTAAGAGCGGCTGAGGTGAGGGCTGCAGCGTCGGTATGGCCGTCTTCGCTGGATACGAGGCTGATGGTGACGCTGGGCTCCCGGATCGAATAAAGGAACTCGAGCTTGTGCACGTCGTCCTGGATGCGCCGCACAACCTCTCTCGAGCGGGCCTTGTCCGTGGCTGAGAGGAGCACGCCCAGCGTGTCGATGTCCCATACGCAGGTCGTGTCCAGCATCCGCAGGCCGCTGCTGACCGCCTTGAAGATGCTTTCAGCAAATTGCGTCGCCTCCGAAGGATGCAGGGAGGTGATTTCCTCGAAATTGTCGATGCGGACGAGGAGCATACTGAAGGGGCTTTGGTAGCGCTCCGTGCGCACGAGTTCCCGGCGGATCTCGTGTTCAAAATACGGCTTGCTGTAAAGGCCGGTCTGCGTGTTGCGCAGGAGCATTTCCAGGTTGACGCCGCTGATCTGTCCCTCAATGAGGGCTTGCTCGGCGAGCGGCGTGACAATGAAACTGTAGACAGTGAGTTCGATGGTCTGGCTCGGCGTGCAGGTGCAATTGCATCGGAGGCACTGCGTCTCGACGGCGGGGTCGCGGAAGACGAACTCGCATGAGAAACACGTGAAGAGTTGGGAAGGTTTTTCGTAATCGACGCCGATATGCCTGAGACTCTGATCGCATTTCGGGCAGACGAGGTTGCCGCCGCGTCGGAAGTGTTGCAGCGGGGCGCTGTGGGCGCAGGAGAAGTGCGTGACCATTTCCTGCTGAAGAATATTGAGCGAGTTGCATTTCGGGCAGGTTTCGCGGTAGTTCAACCTGCTGTCATCGCATTCGGGACACAGGCGGACGCGGTTTGCGACTTCGCGTCCGAGGAGGCCCAGGCCGGCGAGCTTCTCGAGGCATTCGCGGTCCATGGAGCTGCGTCCAAGGATGTTCGCGACGGCGGGATAAAAGTGCCCTGTCGGCATCTGTGGATCGAGCGCGGGCTCGATGGTTTCAATTCTTGCGTCAAGGAGTTCTTTAACGAACTTGAGCATGGCCGGCTCGTCGAACTCCTTTCGGAAGCGCATCCAATTTGCTGCGAGAATCCGTTCGGCGCGGTATTGCAAGTCGATTTTCTTCAGGGGATGCGTGAGTACGTCGGCCGCTCCCGCGCGAAAGAGTTCCCGCCTCATGGAACCGGAGGCGTTGGGGGTGATGTACAGCACGCGCTTTCGGGCAACGCGGGAGAGGGAGCCCGGCTCCTGGAGCGCCGGCTGAAAGTCGGCAGGAAGACTGACAACGTATAGATCCACGCCGGGCTCTTCGCGCTGGACCATAAGGTCTGGCGCGGCGTCGCGCCCCTCGACGGAATGACCGGCCGACTCGAGCATCGACTGGAGTTCCTGCCGCTCCTCCGGGCTCTGGCTGATGATGACGATGCTGTTCTGGTCGCCCAAAGCTGATTCTCCAATCACCATTTTCTGGCGTTACGCCACGCGGACTCGGGCAAATAACTCTGTTCGTAATTGAGTCGAAAATATTCCAAAATGAATGAGTACAGGCGTACCCATCTAAAAAAACTTTTATACAAAGGGAATACAGGGGCAAAGAGCAAGAGGCTGATTTCTTCGCGGCCGCGTTCGCTCGTCGAGATCGCCACGCCGACCGTAAGGATGGTCACGGCGATGTAGATGAAATACATGATGACGATGGCGAAGAGGAGGATGGTAGGGAAGAAGATGCACATAAAAACGAACCAGATTACGTAGAAGACCGTCAGGAGGACGGAGAAAACGAGTTCGAGAGACATCTCGACGGTGTTTCTCCAGTCGAACTGCCAGAATTTCATCAGCGAGATATGTTTGCGGAAGTAGGTGCGGAGCAGGCCACGGTCCCATCGATGACGCTGAACGACTAGCCGGTGGATATCTTCGGGGACATTTGTCATCGCGATGGCCTTGGACGCGAACACGATTTTCCAGCCCGCCTTCTTGAGCTTTAGGCTCAGGTCTGCGTCTTCGGCGAGTTCGGGGTCCCATGCCGCGACCTCCTGGAGCGCCTCGCGACGAAACGCGCCAAACGCGCCGCTCGCCTGCATATTCCAGCCGAGAAGCTCGAGCCAGCTCTTCCACAGCGTGATCGATTGGAGATACTCGAGGGCCTGCATACGGGTCAGCAGGTTCTTGTCGGCATTGCGCGGCTTGAGGTTTCCGGCAACGACGCCGACTTCGGGGTCGTGAAAAGGTGCGATCATTTGATCAAGGGCGTCATGATCGAAGGAGGTGTCGGCGTCCACAGAAAGGATGAAGTCGCCGGTGGCGAGCTGGAGCGCCATGTTCGAGGCCGCGGGACGTCCCGATCGCCCGCTGGCGCTGTTGTTGCGGTAGAGCTTGATAAGGCCGCGGTCGGCGTAAGGTTTCGCGGCCTGGTACGTGCCGTCCGTCGAGCCGTCGTCGACCACGATGATTTCCATGGCCGGGTAGTCGAATTCGATGAGCGACTCGATGGCGTTGGCGATGTTCGGGGCCTCGTTATAACCGACGAGGAGCACGCTGACCGAGGGGGTGGTCAACATGAAGCGTTTCTTGGCTTCTTCGTTTTCCCGGGTCAGGCCGAAGATTCTGTCGCCGAGGATAATGAGAGCGGGGATGATGTAGCGGGGTATCTCACCGAAAACGAAGAAAGGGAAGAAGAATAGAAACCACTCGTAGAGCGGGCGGTTGCCCAATTGGTCCATGAACGCGGAGTACACCTCTCGCAGGAGGAAAGCGATATCGTGTTCTATGGTGCCCATACATATCCCGTGGGGGGTATAGGGTATCGGGAACACACCCGTCCTTCCCCTGCAGTCACGGTACCTTTCAGGTCGCTAAGTATCCAATGCAGTACACAGAAAGCAATTCACGTACCAGCGTGAATGACCATAGAAAAAGTAGACAATACAAGAAACACGGGCAACAGGAGCTTGAGTCGGGTCTTTCGGGCAACGCAGGCGTCAAGATAGTTGTCAGATCTGACAACATCTTACCCGGTCTAGACCGACAACATATACCAGCAATGACAAACTTGATTAATGCCTTTGACTTCCAGTCCCGATTGCCCAGGTTGGGCAATCTCTGCCCCATCTGGGGTAATCTTCCGGCTGATATCGGGACCGCCCTGGGCCGTCTTTAGGTCTTGCCGGGCTGGATTCGATTGCAAATTCGGCCGCCGCCCCGGCTGAGCACATATCTCAAGTTCGACATGGCGCGCTTCGGCCGCGGCATAAGTGCCGCGACTACCGAAGCGGTGGTTCCGGGTGCGGCCAGGTCACGGAGGGCACGTAGAGGGTGTGCGTCTCGGGGTCATAGGCGCCGCCGTTCCAGTTCGCGCCGCCATTGCTCTCACGGCGGGATGAAATGGGATTAATTGAGGAAGCGAGGTCTTTTTACGGGCCTTCTCCAGGAGACCGAATTCGTCTCTTCACTCAAATGAAACTTCTCTGGCTTATCGGTCATAGAGCACGTATGGACGGCCGCTTCCACACGCTTTTTCTCGTTGCTACGATAATTTTCTCGCTGAATCTCTGCGAGCCTGCCGAATGCACCACCTCCAGAGAACTCCCGCCAGTGTATTGTGAGGCGGATGACGCATAGGCGAACGCCTTCGAATCGGGATGTAGCCTGGGTCAATATGCAAATCCGGCGTGAAATTGAGGAAGTAATCGCGAGCACTTTGAAGTACCTGGAAGAGTGCGATTCGGACTCTCGCACGAATGGCCGCGCAAACGATTAAGCCTCTTCGGCCCTGAGTCGGACATCGCTTAGCGGAGGCAGCATGGGCTGAAGCCCATCCTACAGGTTCGCTTGGTAGACCTCTTCGAGGATGGGGCGGATGCCGTAGGTGATTTTCCAGTCGGGGTAGTGGGTTTCGAAGTGGGTGAGGTCGCCTATCCACCAGATGTGGTCGCCGATGCGGTTTTCGTCGCGGTAGACGGTATTCATCTTTTTTCCCGCGATCTCTTCGCACATGGCGATGGCTTCCATCATCGAAACGTTGGAATAGCGGCCGCCGCCGATATTGTAGATCTCGGCGACGCGGGGGCTCTGGTAGAAGCGGTGGAAGGCTTGGATAAGGTCGTAGCTGTGGATGTTGTCGCGGACCTGCTTTCCTTTGTAACCGAAGATTTGATATTCGCCGCCGCTGACGCAGCATTTCATGAGGTAGGCGAGGAAACCGTGCAGTTCGGCGGCGCTGTGGCCGGGGCCGGTGAGGCAGCCGCCGCGGAAGCAGGCGGTCTTCATGCCGAAGTAGCGGCCGTATTCCTGGACCATGACATCGGCGGCGACTTTTGACGCGCCGAAGACGGAGTGTGTGCAACCGTCGATGGACATGTCCTCGCCGATCCCGTTGGCATACCTGTGCCCTTCCTCTATCTCCCAGCGGGTCTCGAGTTCGACGAGCGGAAGCGAATTGGGCCGGTCACCATAAACCTTGTTCGTCGACGTGAAGATGAACACGGCTTCGGGGCAATGCTTGCGCGTGGCCTCGAGGACGTTCAGCGTGCCGGTCGCGTTGACGCCGAAATCGACCAATGGCGCGCGGGCCGCCCAGTCGTGCGAAGGTTGCGCGGCGGCGTGAATGACGAGCTTCGTATCGACGCCGTATTCGCTGAAAAGGTCGTCTACCGCCTGGGTATCGCGCACGTCGATCTCGGAGTGACGGTAGGCGGGGATCTTGTCTTTGAGGTTTTGCGCCGCCCATGCGGTCGAGGCTTCGGGACCGAAAAACTCTTTGCGCATGTCGTTGTCGATGCCGGCGACAGTGAAGCCCTGGGCGCTGAAAAAACGTACTGCCTCGGCCCCGATGAGCCCGGCGGAACCTGTGATGATGGCGACATCCATCTGCGCATTATGCCTTTATTCGGTGCTCATATATAGCGCTGCGGAGCTCAGGCCGCCGACGCGCGAGCCGGAACCACCGGCTTGGTACAAGTATCGTCATATACGAAACCGGACGTTCCGGGCAACCTTCTCCACCGTCTCGCTACGAAAGCCGGTGAGCTAGGCGGCCGCTTGGTTAATCGTCGGTGTCCTGGCGGTCGCGCGGGGCTGGACGGAGGAGCACGCTTCCGGGGAGTGCGAAGGTTGGTGCGGAGTTCTCGACGACGAAGGTCCCGTTGATCATGACGAAGGGAATTCCTTTCGCGTACTGATGCGGCTCAAAGAAGGTCGCCGCATCGCGCACGGCCTCGAGGTCCAACACGACGATGTCGGCGTTATAGCCGACCTTGATCCGGCCTCGTTCTTGAAAGCCCATAATCGTCGCTGGAAACGATGTCATGGAGCGAATGGCTTGGCCCAGCGGTAGAACGGGATTAGTAGAGTTGAGGGCGTACTTTCGGATCTTTCTCGGAAATGTCCCGTAGTAACGTGCATGAACAAGCCCGTCGCCGGGAAGTGTGACACCGGCGTCGGATGCCGTAGCGACCCAAGGC
>JASJYE010000397.1 GCA_030123645.1 Candidatus Hydrogenedentota bacterium
CGGCTCCGTCCCACAAGTAGCGGTAATAGTCGTCCTCCTGGATGGGATTGGAGAAGATCGTCACGCAACGGAGCACAACACCGGCGCCGAGAACCAGTACGACCAGGCCAAGACGCCCGGAAGGTATACGCTGCAGGGAAAATGCCGCCAAGAGGTACGCGGCCCCGCAGACCATGAGTAGGGTCACGAGCAGCAAATGCGGCCGTTCGACGAGCGGGCTGCCATACTCGAAACGCGGGGAAAGGATACTGACCCATGTCATCCCCGCGATCAGCACGAGCCCCGCCCCAACAACGGCGGAGACGCGCTTTCGCTCCTGCTGAACTGTCACTATCCCGCCCGGCTACCTTTCGTTGAGGGTCCAGTCGTAGTCCAGAAAGGTGACGGAATAGTTCTCGGAAAGAATGAATTGGACATCTTCGTCGCTGACGTACCTGCTTACATACTCGAGTGCAGCGCCTTCCGTCTTGCTATGCGCGGCGATTTTTCCCCCGGTATTGTAAATGCCGGCGAAGTCCTTTCCAAACCAGTCTAGAATGGCTGAGAGGTAGACGCGTTTTTTCGCGCGGTCGATACGAAAGCGGGTATCGTTCGACAAAAACCTCCGCGACTGGTCGTCCAACTGCTCATCGAGTCTCCCGGCCACGAAAGCTTCATTACGCAGCGGCGGACAGCTCAGCGCTGCGCATACGAGCGCCACATGGATTCGGGGCTCTTTGAACTTCGCCCGGAGCATGTCATGCTCGATGCTGTCGAGCGTGATTTCCTCTCCCATGACGGTGTTCGTCAATTTCTTCCAGACCCCCGGAATCTGCCGGATGCTGTTGTGTGGGTAGCGAAAACCGGCGATCACCCCGCCTTTCTTGATGGGATAATGATCGATGATGCGCTCGAGTGTGATGGCGTTGTACGCGTTAATCCAGAAGGCGAGCCGCTCCTGCTCCGGCCATGCCTCGAATTCCTTGGGCGACAGCCTGGCCATGCTTGCGTTGAAGGCATCGAGATCCGATCGATTTGCGTGCAGGGATCGATAATCGACCAGGCCCTGGTCGTCCACGTAAGCCTGGAGCACCGCGTCGTAGATTTCGTAGCTGAAACCGCTTTCTTTTCTAATCTCACTGCTCGCCGTCTCACTCACAACCGCTTCCTTAGGTGATGCGGTCACGGAAACGTCCTCCGCATTGCCGCAACTCAAACTTAGCATCGACAATAGAAGGATCGCCCCGGCTATGGTGGAGCCATAACCGATTGCGTATTTCGCTAAAGAGGTCCCCATGGCTCCCGTTTCCCTTGAGCGCCCGCCTTAGAGCAGCGCGCCGCCGCAAGATGAGCCCGCGCCGGCCGTGCACGCATAGCAATGATCGCCTGTGACGATCCGCCGGTCAAGTAGCTCGTCAGGATGGACTTCGCGGACGTTTTGGGTCTGCTCAAATCCCGCTGGGCAGTGTAACGCCAGGTTGAAGTCGCAGTCGTACAATGTGCCGTCCCACCCGATGGAAATCTGTTGCCGGCACATCAGAGATCCGACTGTGTGTGTGTTGAAGGCCTCACGGAGGAGATTCAGATACTCGTCTAGGCGATTTCCGCGGCGTAAATCGCCCCGAAACCGTCCTATGGGGACATTCGTGATGGTGTAGAGGCGGGTAAACGCGATGCCGAAGCGGTCGGCCAACTCCCGCCGATAGTCGTCTTCAAGCCCGGCCTGGCCGGGTGGAAGAAGCGGCCCGTCCGGATTGTAAATGAGGTCGAGTTGCAGGTCGGGATCGATGCCGTAACCGAGCGCGTTTAACTGCCGGAGGACCTCGATACTGGCTGTGTAAACGCCTTCGCCGCGCTGCTTGTCGACGTTTTCCTCCTGATAGCACGGCAGCGAGGCGATGAGGTGAATTCGATGGTCGCGAAAGAATTCGGCAAAATTCTCGTAGCCTTCTTCGAGCAGGATTGTTAGGTTCGTGCGGACGATGACCTCGTGGCCGTGGCTCCGGGCGGCCAGGACGAAGCGTTTGAATTCCGGGTGCATCTCGGGGGCGCCTCCGGTGATGTCGACCACCTCGGCGCCGAGGGATTTGGCCAGTGCGAGCACAGCCTCCATCGTTTCCCAGTCCATCTGTTCTTTGCGCCGGGGCGACGAATTGACGTGGCAGTGCCGGCAGACAAGGTTGCACTTTAGCCCGATGTTGACCTGGACGGTCCTTATCCGGTCCGAACCGTATAGGCCGGGTCTGCCTTCATGTCCGACGCGGTAGTCAAATTCCGTGAATTTTTCCGCTATCTGAGGGGCTGTCGCCACTACTTACTCCTTGGGCCTCGTCGAGCTAAGGCCTTTCCCTCCGATTCTTGTCCTAAGAATTATGCTTGAGTTGGGAATTGAACGCAAAAATTCCTGTGACGTCCACTATAGCTCTTGTATTCTTCGTCGTGATAAATTGGTGTCATGCGAATCCTGAAACCTAAGGAGCGGAGCGTATGAGGCGCCTTCCCATCATCGGCGTAATGGGCAGCTCGCAGGAGGACTCCGCTGAATTGGCCGGGCCCCTCGGTGTGCTGATTGCCCGCTTGGGCTGTCATCTTCTCACCGGAGGGCGCGGGGGCGCAATGGAGGCCGTGGGCCGCGCGTTCTGCTCTGTCGAAGACCGCCGGGGATATGCCCTCGGGATCCTGCCGGAGGGGGCTGCCGCCAATCCCTTCGTCGAAATTCCGGTTTATACTCAACTCTCCGCCGAGAATGAACGCTCAAACCCGGGATGGCGCTGGAGCCGCAACCACGTTAACATTCGGACTTCAACCGTCGTGATCGCGCTGCCCGGCGGAGCGGGGACTGCATCGGAGTTGGAACTCGCCGCGGGCGGGCCGCATGAGAGGCCCTGTCTCGCGTTTCTTGGCGCCGAAGGCCGTATCGCTCAGCTTCAGCGCAC
>JASJYE010000065.1 GCA_030123645.1 Candidatus Hydrogenedentota bacterium
GGTGTATGGTGTTGGCTTCGAAGGCACCCCCAAACGAGTTTGGCGGTGGCACCCTATGTCGACCGACGGCGCAGTAACAGCAACCGAACTATCTAAACTCAAAGCGCTCTAGCCTGAGTCCCCAATGAAATTCGTTTAATTCCGGCATGTCTGTGGGCTATACTTGCGCCCAAAAACCGCCGCAATTGACCATGGAGAGATTGATGGAAGTTGGAAAGCGTTTCAAGATTGCATGCATAGGCGCCGGGAACGTTGGCGCAACGGCCGCGCAGTATTGCGCGGAGATGGAATTAGGCGACGTCGTCCTTACGGATATCGTAGAGGGACTGCCGCAGGGTAAGGCGCTCGACCTGACGCAAGCGGGACCTATCCGGGGCTACGGCAGCATAGTCACGGGGACGAACGACTATGCGGACATCGAGGGGGCGGATGTGTGCATCGTTACTGCGGGCCTCCCGCGCAAACCGGGGATGAGCCGGCTGGATCTTCTTGAGAAAAACGCTCGCATTATAACGGACATTTGCGAGAAGATCGCGAAATACGCCCCGGACACCGTTGTAGTTCTGGTGACCAATCCGCTCGATGTGATGGCGTATCTCGCGTATCAGAAGCTGGGCTTTCCCTCGGCGCGCCTTGTGGGCATGGCAGGGTGTCTCGATAGCGCGCGGCTGCGCGCCTTTGTGGCGATGGAACTCAATGTGAACATGAAGAATGTGGATACGATGGTACTCGGGTCGCATGGCGACGATATGGTGCCGTTGCCGGAGTACACGACGGTCTCGGGGATTCCCATCGCAAAACTCATGTCACAAGACCGGGTGGACGCGCTCGTCGAGCGGACGCGTAAAGGGGGCGGGGAGATAGTCGCTCTGCTGAAGACGGGCAGCGCGTATTATGCTCCGGGGGCGAGCGCCGCAAGGATGGCCCAGTCGATCATCCGCGACGAGAAACAGATCCTGCCTTGCTCGACGCTGCTGACTGGACAGTATGGGCTGGAGGATGTGTATATCGGCGCGCCGGTTGTGCTGGGCAAGGCCGGGGTCGAGCAGGTGCTCGAGCTTGACCTGACCGACGACCAGAGGGCGGCGTTGCACGCATCCGCGGGCGAGGTGCGTGAGGGCATCAAGGGGCTGCAAGAGCTCGGCATCCTCTAGCACGCGTCCTGGCAGCGCTTGCCGCAGCAGCGGAGAGGCGGGCTTTTTCGAGGAATGCACGCGTTCGTGTTACCGGAGGGGTGTATTCCGTGTACAATACCTTCAGGGGGTGTGGCAACGGGGGACTCCTATGAAGGGCAAGCGACAGACCTATCTTCTCGTCGGACTGATCATTGCGTTCGCCGCTACGCTTGGCGTGGCCTATTGGTATAGCGGGCAGGAGCGCTCCGCGACGGCTTCGTCGGCGCCAGTGAAGAAGTTCCGGGCGAAACCCGGCACGGAACGCAAGAACGCGCGCGCCCTGCTCAGCTCCGTTCCATCCGTCTCGGAAGAGACGACTACGAGACCTATCGAGGTCTGGGGGAGCTTCGAGCGGGACGACGGGCCCGGGAAGAGAGAACTCGAGGCCGTCGAGGCCGTCCTGGACCTTGACGACCCGGAAGAGGGTATCGAGCAGCTTCAGAATTTGCTTGAGGGCCGGGATCAAGAGTTACGCGCCTCGACTCTGAGTTATGTCTATGCCGCACTCGCGTCGCTTTACGTGCAGATGGATCCGCCGGATCCCGCCCGCGCCGAAGAGGCGTATGAACGCGCCCTGGCAGAGGCGGCAGACGTCGCCGCGTACATCTCTGTCGTGCATATCTACGCGGACGGCTTACTCAAGGCGGGGCGATATGCCCGTCTGGCTGAAGTGACCGAGCTTGACGGCTTTGAAGTCTATCCGCTCTCGGCGGCTCTCTTGGAAACTGGCGTCTATCGCGGCGTGGCGCTCGATCAACTTGGGCGGCCTGAAGATGCGCAGCGCGCCTACGAACAAGTGATTGCCGTTGCGATTGGATCGGACCGCGACATGAGCGAAAGGGCCTCGAACGTTTTTCGCCAGGCGAGCCTTCGACTTGCGCGGATTTATCGCCTGCAAGGAAGGTCGAGCGAGGCAAAGGCCGTAGCACGCCGCGTTCAGGCCCGCTTAGACGGCTAGAGCACCTTAAGTTCATATAGGTCCGTTTGCTGCTACTGCGCTGCCGGCCGGTCTCGTATTGGCACCCATGACTTCCTTTTCCTTGCCGGCCTCGTACCGGAACGCTCAAAACTTAGCATCCAAACTCAAAGCACTCTAAAGACGGGGTTGGGGCAGACTCAACAGGTAGAGCGCGTTCTCCCCTCGCAATGCGATGACCGTCACGCCTCCCGCACCCATATCCGCGACCAATGCGACCTCTTGGATGGCTTCGGGGAGGTCGGCGGTATAGTCGGGCGTGCTCGAGAATGTAGCCGGGGGCCGGACAATCCACAGGGCGAAGCGCGCGGGGCCTGTCGCGAATCCGACGTCGGTGCGGCCGTCCCCTGAGATGTCGCGAAGGACCAAATGCCTGAGCGGCAGGCCGTTCTGCGGCAGGAGACTCCAGCCGATGGGCAGACGTGCTTCGATACGTGCCGCCGGCTGTCCCTCGTAAATGCTCTTCGAGTCTGAATAGAGGTGGGCCGTCAGGCGCACGGGCCAGTCTCGCGCTCGGGCCGCCTGTATCAGAGAGTCGATCGAAGTCCCCGGCCGTGGTGAAGTCCAGAGGAGGAGGTCGGCGTATCCGTCGGCGTTGAAATCGGGCGGTGGCCCGGGCGGGATGATCAGAGTTCCAGGATAGCGGCGTTTGGGAGAATACGTGAAGAGTGCTGTGGCAAGGGAAAGATCGCGCGTCTCCCGTCGCCGTATCCTGATCAAGGTATCGCTTTGTCTCGCTCTCGAAAGTGCGTACGCCACCCGTTGCTCGGGGTCGATCGTGGATGCGAGAGCAAACCATGGCCAGTCCTCCGGGGGCAGATCCGCGGCTTCGCGAGCCTGGAGGTACGGCGCTCGCCGCTCTGAAGGGAACTGGGCTTCCTCGCCGCCATCGGGTAGCATCGAGGCGGGCGCGTCGAAGGTCGTGTCGGCCCAAAACTCCAGCGCCCCCGCCGGAGCCGCCTGGGGCGGTGTCACGTAGGTGCGCCGCAACCCGCCTGCGCTGCGCTCCGGCCTCTGTATAGGAAAATGATTTAGAACGGCGCCGTCGAAGGAGAAAATGCGAAGGCCGTCGTTTTCGGGCAACGCCAGCGCGGGCTGCCCCAGCCATTTCGTCACGAGAACGTAGGGCCTGGGCCCGCCGTCCGAATTGGACAGGAGTGTCTCGCGAGAGAAAAGCACCTTCTCCCGTTCTGCGGCCTCGTTGGGCGCGAGCGAGCGACGCCGGATTTCGTGGCCGACGACGCTGTAGAGTTCGGGGATTCCGTCGCCGTCTGCGTCCGCGACGTCGATTGCCGAAGTCCTCTCGTCGAGGTCGTAGGTAATGGTATCCAGCGGCCCGGGGCCTTGGACGAGTGTGAGTGTGAAGCCTGACACGACGAAAAGCTCAGCGGCAGAATCGGCGTCTGCCTGAGCAAGGAATATCCGCACGTTGGGGCCCTTGGCGGGGAGTACTTTGATGTCGAAAGAGGCCCCGAGCTGCAATGCGCCCGCAGCCGCTATCGCGCAGGAGGCGATGATTCTTCGGCGGGTGAGAGACCTCATGGGGCCGTCCTACGAGAGAAGTGGACGATAGTGTGCCGGCTCGTACCGGCCTCTAAGGATGCTTCGCGGTAGATGATGATGTCGGAAAGGGCGTCGCCATCGACGTCGGCCACGCCAAACCGTGCGTCGGGTGCAATGTCCAGTGTTCGGCTAGGGGCCTTGGGAAAGGCCAGATTCTCATTTAGATAAATGCTGAGGCGGTCCGGGTGCGTCCTTACCACGAGGTCGCGTTTTCTGTCGCCATTCAGATCGCCCGTGATATTGACTAAGCCGCCGTTCTGATACTCGGTAAATAAGGGCCCGTCACGAAACGGCGGTTGGGCCAATTTGATGGATAGCTTCTTCAGGAGGTCCGGAGTTTTCGAGAAGCGGCCTTGCGCATCCTGAAGATGAATAGCGATGGTGTGGGGGAGTGTGCGCTCGCTCAATGAGCGTGTGAGAAATTCGCGTAAGCCCCCTTTGTACAGTCCCGTGGACTCGACGACGGCATCCAGGTCGCCGTCCCCGTCGAAGTCCACGAAGACGCATAGCGTCTGAAAGGATTTGCTGCGGAAGGACTGTAGTGTCTTCCCGCCGTCCGTCGTTAGGACGAGCTCTTGAATTTGCTCCGGCACGAGGGAGTTCTCGGAGATGTACGTGCGGACGCCCGCGAAATCGGGTGTAGAGTCCGCGTTTAATCGGCAGGGCTGAAGATATGCTGGAATTGGCGCCGTGACGCTCGCGGCGAGCCCTCCATCGCGCGGCAGGTAGCCTCGCTCCACGTCGAAGAGCCAGCTGGACGTGTGGCGCCGTATCAGGCTGCCGAGACCCGCGGATCTTGAGATGACCGTGATTGAATTCCCATCGAGGAAGAGGCGAAACCTGAGTCGGGTGGGTGGAAACGTTATAGCGCGGGCTTCGGGCGGCCAGACTAGGGTTCGCTCGGGGAAGATGACTTTCGGGCTGGGATATACGTCAATCACGTGCTTAGCGGTATATCCCCGTCCCTCGTTCGCGTAGACATGAAGGCCTTCTATTGCAGGCACGACGATCTCGGGCACGCCGTTGCCGGACAGATCGTAGAGATAGCGCCCGAGTGTTCCGTGCGTCTTTTCTGCGTCCATTTCGCCGGGCGGCTCATTCTCATCGGGGAGAAGATCCGGCCAGGCGATGTTTTGTCCTAAGATGCGCTCCCAGGTCATCCCGTTGAGGCGGTGTATTTCCAGTCTATCCCCCGTCCGCAGATAGAGCTTGTTATCGAAGACGTCGTACTCGGGTTTGTCGAGGGGCAGGGGAAGCGGCACTGAGAGCGCGGCTGGGAATTCACCGGCACGCTGGAGGAGGACGCGGTCTGGAAGGAGAATGTCGGCTAAGCCGTCTTGATCGAAGTCGGCGTGCCTGTAATTGAGCGATGGCTGGCCCGTGAGGGGGTTCGGGCGCCCGACGACGATTGCATCCATTTCTTTCTCGACGAAAACTACGGCGCCGATGACGACACAGATCAGCGCGGAGATCATGAGCCGAGGTTCCGCCGTGCGAGCACAAACAGCGCGAGGCTGAAGCACACGACCGCCGCACCGGTGGACGCGGCGATGCCGTAGTAGGCGTCCGGGAAGAAGCTTGTCTCGAAGGCAGCGCAGCGGTCCGCAAAGACCGTCCATGTTTGTTCGAGGTAGGAGGAGAAAAGGAAGGGGGCGATGTTGAGCGGATGCTTGAGGAAGTCGAGCAGAAGCCACGAACCGACTGCGAGGCCGATGGCCGTTGCGGCACTGCGTGTCAGCGTCGAGAACAAAAGCCCCCAGGCGACGCCGGCAAATTGTGTGAGCAAATTCAGAAGCATCGCGATGAGAAAGGTCTGCAGCATTTCCTCGTTCGAGTAGATCAATTCTCCGCCGTATTCGATGCCGTTCAGGTCGCCGAGAAAGAAGGCCAGGGCCCACACCGTCGCGGACGCGGCGAAGCTCAGCATTAGGGCATAGGTCATGCCTATCAGCATCTTGGCGGCTAGAAACTCGCTCCGCCGGAGCGGACGCACAAGCAGTGTGCGGATCGTTCCGGTGCTGAGTTCCGTCGCGACGAGAGAAGCGCTATAGACCAGGAGCATGAGGAAGCCGAAAAAGTTGAGAGACATCGGGAGGGCGTAGGCGATGAAGCCGTAGTCATTGGCGGCATCGTGGTGGAGGGGATACTGGAGGGGCGTGAGAAGCACCAGGAGCACCACGAAGGCGGGGCCCACAAAGGTGAACATCTGCCTCGATTGTTTGGTCCACTCGATGGAATATGCGTTCAAAATACGGCGGATCATTTATTGAGCGCCTTCAAGAAGAATTCCTGCAGCGTTCTGCGGCGGGGAATGATGCCGGACATCTGGTAGCCGGCGCCGATGAGAAAGGTGTTCAACTGGTGCGGGTTCGGCTCGTGAAGGTGTACCAGCAACCTTCCGCGCTTTACCTCGACCGATTGTACCCAATCTTCTTGAACGAGTCGGCGGGCGGCCGTTTCGGGCGTGTCCATGAGCACTTCGAGGCGGGTCTTGTCGTAGGAGATTAAGGCTTCCGTCTCTTCGCAGGTGACGAGGCGGCCCTCGTTCATGATGGCGATGCGGTCGCAGAGCGCCTCCACCTCCTCCATCATGTGGCTGGAAAGGACGATGGTCACGTTAGCGCCATCCGCCAGGCGGCGCAGGAGGCGAACGACCTCTTGGGTCTGCTCGACGTCCAAGCCGTTCGCGGGCTCATCGAGTATGAGCAGTTCCGGCTCTGTCAGAAAGGCCAGGGCAAGCCCGAGCCGTTGCCGCATGCCCGTGGAAAGGGTCCCTACTTTCTGGTCCGATACGTGGAGCATGCCGACGAGGTCGAGCGTGCGGTCGATAGTCACCTCCTTCTCGGCGAGCTTCGCAAAGAGGCGCAGGTTCTTCGCTACGGTCAGGTAGTCGTAAAACGAAGGCCGCTCAACCAGCACGCCCATGCGCGCTGAGATCTCTAGGAAGTTTGTATGGAGGTCCTTGCCGAAGATGGAAATTCTACCCGAGGTCGGCCGCAGCAGCCCGCACATCATGTAGAAGGTGGTGCTTTTTCCGGCGCCGTTTGGGCCGAGAAGCCCGAAGACCTCGCCCTGTTCAATTTCAAGTGAGAAATCGTTGACGGCCAAGGTTGAACCAAAGCTCTTGCTAAGGTGCTCGAGGCGGATGCATGATGCCATGACGCGATCCTAGTCCGCGGCCTGCGGAGGTTCAGGTATTTTGCGAAGGTCGTAGTGCTTCATGAGGGCCGAAGGTCTTTCACTTCTAATTGAATGGTCGTTACTCCCCGCCAGGTATTGAATTTCGGGCAGTATGCGAGATCTATCTCATTCGCGATGTCGCGGCCCGCGAAGCGCTCCGCGAGATTGAAGCCGATGGCATCGAATGCCCGTCCACCCTGTGTTACGGTGAATTTTAGGTGCCCACCGCGAAGTACCCGCACGCTCCCCGGGACGACCGTGACGCCGCAGGATGCGAACACGGGCGCGGGGTTTTCGTGCCCGAAGGGTTCAAGCATGTCTATGGCTCGCAGGAGGTCGCCGTCTATCTCGCTCAGCGCCAGCAGCGCATCGATTCGGAGTTCCCGGCGCAGCGGATCTTCGGCTGGCGCTGACCGGAGTGCCTCTCTCTCAAAGACTTCCTTGAATTCGGCGATGTGCTGCCGCTCGATGGTCATGCCGGCCGCCGCACGGTGGCCGCCGTATTGGACGAGGAGGTGGGCGCATTCTCCTAGGGCTTCGACAATATTGAAATCCGGCGTGCTCCGGCAGGAGGAGCGGCCGCGGCCGTGCTCATCGATGGTGATCATGACGACTGGCCGCCAATAGGCACTTTGCAGGCGCGCTGCGACGATGCCGATGACCCCCGGATGCCAGGCTTCGCGTGCAAGTACTATCGTGCGCTGGCCGTCGGTCAAGGTCGCCTCGACTTCCTGCTTGGCTTCCTCGAGGATTAGCGCTTCGATTCGACGGCGCTCGACGTTGGCGGCATCGAGCTCCGAGGCGATCAGACCGGCTTCCTCCTCTGAGTCGGCTAAAAAGAGTTCCAGCCCCTTTTGGGGGTTGCCGAGGCGCGCGCAGGCATTGATTCGTGGCGCGAGTTGAAAGGCGACGCTCTCAGCCCTGATCCCACGGGCGCTTATACCCGCCTTGTGAACGAGGGCGTCGAGCCCCAGGTGCGTCCCTTCGGCCAGCTCTCGCAGTCCCTTGTCTACGAGCGAGCGGTTCTCAGCGAGCAGAGGCACGACGTCGGCGATGGTCGCGACGGCGGCAATGTCGAAATCGGCAGGGGAGCCGGTCAAGGCCCATGAGAGCTTAAAGGCTAGGGCGGCTCCGCAGGCGTGTCTGAACGGGCTTGCAGGGTCGTCGCGCTTGGGGTTGATGACCGCGTGGGCGTCGGGCAATTCACCATTTATGTGGTGGTGGTCTGTAATGATGAGATCGATGCCGAGGCCCTTTGCGGCTTCTGCGGCGTCCAGCGCACTGATCCCGTTGTCGACGGTCACAAGCACGTCGACACCGTCTCGATTCGCCTGCTCGACGGCCGCCGGGGTGATGCCGTAAGAGTCTGTGAGACGATTGGGCATGCGGCAACTGATGTGCTCGATGCCGTAGCGCCTTAGGCCGCGGGAGAGAATCGCGGTCGCGGCCATGCCGTCCACATCGTAGTCCCCGAAGACGCGCACGTGTTCGCCGCGATCGCGTGCTTGCCCGAGGCGGTCCACGGCGAGGTCCATGTCGGTCAGCTCGAAGGGGTCGCTGAGCGGGGCCTGCATCGGTTCGAGAAAGGCCTTCGCCTCCTCTTTGGTTTCGATTCCTCTGGCGTGCAGCAATTGGGCCACGATGCCCGGGACTCGCAAGGCCTTCGCCATGGCGCGCACCGGTTCGCGGTTTTCTTCCGCAATGACCCATTTGTACTCGGCGTTTAGGGCACTCATAACACGGCCTCGGCCCGTTGAATGATTTCCTGCACGACTTCTTCGAAAGAGAGCGATGAGGTGTCTAGGATGTAAGCGTCCTTCGCCTTTTGAAGCGGGGCGACCTGCCGCGTCATGTCGTTGTTGTCACGCTCCTCTATATCGGCCTGCAGGGCTCCCAGGTCGTAGGGTGTGCCTTGTGCATCGAGTTGCCCGGCTCGGCGTCGTGTGCGCTCTTCGATCGTGGCATCGAGATAGATTTTGCAGCGCGCGTCGGGGAAGACCACGGTGCCCATGTCGCGCCCTTCGGCGACCGTGGGCCGGCCGGCGGCAATGGCGCGCTGAATGCGTACAAGGGGAGTGCGGACCTTTTGCAGACCGTCGAGGTATTTAATGTTTCTCGTCACTTCGGGGGTCCGAATCTGGTCTGTGATATCCCGCCCGTCTACAACGACACGCAGATCGCCGTCTTCGTGCTGCAAGTCGAGCGGAAGATCTTCTGTACAGCGTGCGAGTGCCTCTGGATCGCTCAAGCTTACGCCTTGGTCCATTGCCCACCAGGTCGCAGCGCGGTACATCGCCCCGGAGTCGAGGAAGGCCATGCCCATGCGGCGCGCGACCTCCTTGGAGACGGAGCTCTTGCCCGCGCCGGCCGGCCCGTCGATGGCGACGATCTGGGTTAGATCGCTCTTGCGGCAGTCGAATTTCGCCTCTGAGACCGGTTTGCTTTTCATGGTCACTTAAGCATGCCTTCATCGATTCCTCGTGTCTGCAGGTCCGGCGATATGCGCGCTGATGCTCTCCGAAAACGGCGGCCTCAGGATGCCGTGTTCAGTGATAATTCCCGCAATTAGGTGCGCAGGGGTGACGTCGAAGGCCGGGTTGTAGGTCTTGACGCCCTCGGGGGCGATCTGTTTGCCGAAGGCGGATGTGATTTCCTCTGATGGGCGCTGCTCGATGGGGATGTGCTCGCCACTTGGGATGCTTAGGTCGAAGGTTGATGCGGGCGCGGCAACATAGAAGGGGATGTCGTGCGCCTTGGCGAGCAAGGCGACCGAATAGGTGCCTATTTTGTTCGCAGCGTCCCCGTTGGCCGCGATTCGGTCGGCGCCGACGAGCACGAGCTGCACCTTCCCTTCCCGCATGACCTGCGCGGCGGCATTGTCGCAAATGAGCGTTACGTCTACGCCGGCCTGAAGCAGTTGCCAGGCGGTGAGGCGGG
>JASJYE010000398.1 GCA_030123645.1 Candidatus Hydrogenedentota bacterium
GAGGATTTTAACCTGCCAAAGCGGCCTTCATTCGCTCATACACTTCATACGGCACGCGCACACTGCCCATTAGCGACCGTTCCCCTTTGACCGTACCGTGGCAATCCGATCCGCCCGTCGCCAGCAGGCCGCGCGAACGAACAATGTCCTCAAACTGCTTAAGGTGACCCGGCGTGTGCCGCGAGTGATACACCTCGATCCCGTCAAAGGGGTATTCCAGAAGCCTATCCAATCGCTGGTGCAGGTTCCCCAGGCCAGGGTGCGCGACGAAGGCGAGGCCTTTCGCGCTATGAATCAGCTCCACGGCCTCCGCGATCGCAATCACGTCTTTCGGGACATACGCCGGCCGGCCGGCCTTGATGTATTTGTCGAAGGCTTCCTGAACAGTCTCGGCACAACCTATCGCCATGATCTCCAGCGCGACGTGCATCCGGCCCACAACCCCGTCTGCAGTTCGCGCCTCGACGTTTTTGCGCTCGACGGGTACCCCGAGCTCATTCAGGCGCGCTACCATCCGCTCCGCCCGCGAACGCCGGCCCTCGGTCTGCCGCGCCAGTGCGTCCATCAGCGGCCCAGGCCCCGGCACCACCCCGAGACCGAGAATATGCACTTCACCTTCTCCCAGCTTCGAGCTGATTTCCACCCCCGGAAGAAGTTCGATCCCCAACCGCTCAGCCACTTCGGCGCCCTCGGCTACGCCACTCACGGTATCGTGATCGGTAATGGCTATGGCTGCCAGCCCGAGATCGGCTGCGCGCTCTACGACACGCGCGGGCGAATCCGAGCCATCCGAATGGTTCGTGTGCAGATGGAGATCGACGCATCGATCTTCTCGATGGGAATCGGACAAAAGGGCGGGCCTCTCAGGCGGGACTTTCCCGGTACTTCGTGTCCATGACGCGATCCAGCACCGCGTTGACAAAGCCCGGCGATTCGTCGCTGCCGTAGCTCTTGGCTAGCTCGATCGCTTCGTTAATCGCGACCTTGGGGGGGACGTCATCAATCGAGCCCATCTCGAAGATAGCAACGCGAAGAACGTTGCGCTCGATGCGTCCCACGCGCTCAGGCGTCCATCCTTTCAGCGAAGCGTCGATGTCCTCGTCCAGAACACTCAGGTCTTCGAGCACACCGGCAACAAGGGTCTCCGCATAATCGCGTACGCTTTGACGCGTTTCGAAGGTCTTCCAAAACGCGTCCAACGTAACGCGCCAGTCACCCTTCGTAAACTCCAGACCAAATAGAAACTCGAGCGCGCGGCACCGCGCCTTCCTTCTGGTCCCCGCAACTCGCACGGCTATAACTGTCCCATCAGGTTCGCCATCTCGAGCGCCGCCATCGCCACATCGGCCCCCTTATTCCCCGAATTCGGTCCTGAACGCGCGATCGCCTGTTCTCTCGTCTCCGTCGTCAGCACTCCAAAAAGAACCGGGCATCCCGACTCCATCGACACCTGCCCGATCCCCTTCGCAGCCTCTCCCGCCACATAATCGAAATGCGCCGTCTCGCCGCGTATCACACAGCCCAGCGTAATCACCGCGTCGTAGCCGTCCGATTCCGCCATTTTCTTCGCAACAAGCGGGATTTCGAAGGTCCCCGGCGTCCACGCTATAGTGATCGCGTCATCGGCGACACCGTGCTCCGCAAGCATCCCCAGGGCGCCGTCCAACAAATTGCCGCTGATAGATTCGTAAAACTTCGAAACGACGATGCCGAATTTCTTCCCCTGTCCATTGTGATCGCCTTGAACGATCTTTGGCATTACGTTTCACTCCCTTCAACTTCTCGCGTAGCGGACACGTCCACGCCTTGCTCAGAGAGGGTCTCGAATTCCGTGAGCAAATGGCCGAATTTTATTTTCTTCGTCCTGAGGTATTCGATATTGTGCTCGTTCGCGGGGATTTCAATCGGGATCCGCCCCGTAATTTCCAGACCATAACCCTGCAAACCTGCCCTCTTCACCGGGTTGTTCGTGATCAAACGCATCGTCGTGATGCCCAGGTCCTTCAGGATCTGAGCACCGATGCCGTACTCACGCGGGTCCGGGTCGAAGCCGAGATGCACGTTGGCCTCCTCCGTGTCCATCCCCTCGTCCTGGAGCTGATAGGCCTTAATCTTGTTCACCAGGCCGATGCCGCGTCCCTCCTGGCGCATGTACACCAGTACGCCGCATCCCTCCGCGTTCAGTATCCGCATGGCCTCATACAACTGCTTCCCGCAATCGCAGCGCATCGATTGAAACACGTCGCCCGTCATGCACTCTGAATGCACACGTACGGCGACGTCCTGCTTCCCGGCCACGTCGCCTTTCACCAGGGCTATGTGGTTCTTGTCGTCGATTTCCGTGTCATACACGACCAGGTGGAATTCGCCGTGTTCCGTCGGGAGCACCGTCTCCGCCGCGCGCGTGACCAACTGCTCATGGATCCGGCGATACTTAATCAGACTTTCGACGGAACAGATCTGGACGCCGTGCTTGTCCGCGAACGCGCGCAACTGCGGCATCCGGGCCATCGTGCCATCCTCGTTCATGATCTCGCAGATGACCGCTGCCGGCGTCAATCCGGCCAAGCGGGTGAGGTCCACTGAGCCCTCAGTCTGCCCCGCGCGCACCAGAACGCCGCCATCACGGGCGCGCAGCGGGAAAACGTGCCCCGGACGAACCAAATCCGAAGGCGTCGAGTTCGGCCCGACGGCCACTTGGATGGTTCGCGCACGGTCGTGCGCGCTGATTCCCGTGGTCACACCGGTCGCCGCCTCGATGGACACGTGAAAGGCGGTTCCATACTGCGACGTGTTCTCCTGGGTCATCGGCGGCAGGTCCAGTTTCGCAATACGCTCAGAGGTCAACGGCAGGCAGATCAGCCCGCGCGCGTGCGTCGCCATGAAATTGATCGCCTCGGGCGTA